>JAYVQB010000074.1:0-10720 GCA_043757085.1 Verrucomicrobiota bacterium | reverse complement strand
ATCGTTATCCATTTGAATTTTCCGGCGGTCAGCGTCAGCGCATCGGCATCGCGCGCGCGCTGGCATTAAAGCCGCGACTCATCGTGTGCGATGAGCCTGTGTCTGCCCTCGACGTTTCCGTTCAGGCGCAGGTGCTGAACTTGTTGCTGGAGCTGCAGCGTGAATTTGGTCTGGCGTATCTTTTCATCGCTCACGATCTCAGCATCGTGAAACACATGAGCGACCGCGTGGCCGTAATGTATCTCGGCAAGATTGTCGAACTCGCCCCGGCGGAGGAGCTTTATCGCAATCCGCTTCACGCCTACACGAAGGCGTTGCTCGACGCGATTCCGGTGCCTGATCCTGCCATGCGCCGTGAACGTCAGCTTCTCTGTGGAGATGTGCCTTCTCCGATCAATCCGCCGGAGGGCTGCTCCTTCGGTCATCGCATGAGTCATCCGCGATGGAAGGACAGCGTGGGCATGAACTTGAAGCTTGAGGAGATCAAGCCCGGCCACTGGGTGCAGCGCTGTCCGTGCTGCGTGGATTGATCTGAAATTTGCATCGTCGCGCCATGTATATCTGCGCTTGCAGGCATCGCGGCTCTCTCATATCATCGCGGCCATGAATACACACCACTGGACTCTTTCATTTTCGTTATTTGCTGCGGCGATCATGCCGATTTTAGTTTCGGGCTGCAAAGATGAAGGCGGAGGAGCAGAGGCCAAGGAAATCATCATCGGCGAGGTGGCCGCATTGACTGGCGGCACGGCGACCTTCGGTCAGTCCTCACATGCAGGGACTCAGATGGCCATTGATGAAATCAACGCGGCGGGCGGATTGCTCGGCAAGAAAGTGAAGCTCATCACCGAGGACGACCAGTCGAAGGACGGCGAGGCCGGCACGGTGGTGAAGAAGCTCATCTCACGCGAGAAGGCTGTCGCCATTCTTGGCGAAGTCTCATCAAAGAAGTCCCTCGAAATGGCGCCGGTTTGCCAGAGCAAAGGCATCCCAATGATCTCGCCTGCATCGACGAACCCGAAGGTCACGGAAGCTGGCGATTACATCTTCCGCATCTGCTTCATTGATCCATTTCAGGGAACGGTGATGGCTAAGTTCGCTCTCTCGCGTGGATGGAAGAAGGTCGCCGTCATGACGGACGTGAAGCAGGATTACAGTGTTGGCCTGTCAGACTTCTTCAAAAAATATTTCACAGCCAATGGCGGCACCATCGTCAGCGAGCAGAGCTACAGTTCCGGGGACAAGGATTTCAAGGCTCAACTGACCGCTCTGAAGGGCACGACACCCGACGCGATCTTCGCTTCTGGCTACTACAACGAAGCGGGCCTTATCGCGGTGCAAGCGCGCGAGTTGGGCATCAATGTCCCGCTGCTCGGCGGCGATGGCTGGGATTCACCTTCCCTAGTGCCGGTGGCTGGAAAAGCGATGGAAGGGAATTTCTTTTCTAATCATTTCGCCGCAGAGGACAAGTCGCCCATCATTCAGGAGTTCGTGCAGAAGTATCAGGCGGCGCACAAGACCGAGCCGGATGCGATGGCCGCCCTCGGATACGACTCGGCGATGATCCTCGCCGCCGCGATCAAGAAGGTTGGAACCACCGAAGGCAAGGCTGTGCGCGACGCCATCGCGCAGACGAAAGATTATCAGGGCATCACGGGCAAGATCACACTCGATGAGAAACGCAATGCCACGAAGCCTGCGGTGATTCTCACGATCAAGGGCGGGAAGTTTGTTTATGTCGAGACGATCTCGCCATAAAGCGGCGTGTGCTGATGGCCAATTGCGCGGCATCGTCTATCAACAATAAACCATCAGCTTTCTTGGACCAATTCATCCAGCAGCTTCTCAACGGCCTTTTCCTCGGATCGATCTACGCGCTCATTGCGCTGGGTTATACGATGGTCTATGGCGTGCTGCGGTTCATCAACTTCGCGCATGGTGATGTGTTCATGCTCGGCGCGTTTTTCGGATTGTATCTGAACAAATGGCTCGCGCCGATGCTTTCAATGTTGCCGTGGCCAGTAAGCGCGGCGCTGGTTCTCGTGCTCTCCATGCTGCTCTGCGCCGCATTGGGAATCATTATTGAGTATCTGGCGTATCGTCCGCTGCGCGACAAACCGAAGCTCAATGTGCTCATCACGGCGATCGGTGTTTCACTCTTCATCGAATACACCTGTCAGCATTCCGCAGTGTTCGGCGCCACACAACGTCCGTTCCCGGCGCTCATCCCTGCGGCCAATCTTGTCGGCTTTGGCGGACTTACCGTGACGAATGTCCAGGTCATCGTGCTCGTCACGGCGTTCGCGTTGATGCTCGCGCTGCGTTTCATCGTCATGGGCACGCGGCTAGGTCTGGCGATGCGCGCCCTTTCGCTCAATCCCACCGCATCATCATTGATGGGCGTGAACAACGGGATCGTGATCTCGTTCACCTTCGGCCTTGGTTCCGCGCTCGCCGCGGCAGGCGGCATATTATATGCATCGCTTTATCCGAGCATCGAACCCTTCATGGGCGTGCTGCCGGGATTGAAGGCGTTTGTCGCCGCTGTGCTCGGCGGCATTGGGAACATCCCTGGCGCGGCGCTCGGAGGCTTGATCATTGGCATTGTCGAGACACTCGTCGCCGGTTACAGCCAGTCGTTCGGCATTCCCTCGGGATACAAAGAAGGCGTGGCGTTCGTGATCCTGATTCTGATTTTGATTTTCAAACCGTCGGGTCTGCTCGGCAAAGTGGAGCGCGAGAAAGTATGAATAAATACAAAGCCCAGATCGCGCTGCTCGTCGCTCTCGCCGCCAGCCTGGGCCTGTCGCTCGCCAGCAGCAGCATCGATGACTATTTCCTGGACATCCTGCTCAACGTCGGCATCAACGTCACGCTCGCGGTCAGCCTGAATCTCGTGAACGGACACACCGGTCAGTTCTCGCTCGGTCATGCGGGCTTCATGGCGGTTGGAGCTTACGCCGCCGCCATTGTGTCCTTGCAGCTTGGCCCGCATCTCATTCCGATTTTTGGCGGCGGATCGTTCGGAACGGCCATGACATTCCTTTTTGCGCTAGTGACAGGCGGATTGTGCGCGGCTGCGAGCGGGTGGATCGTCGGCGTGCCATCGCTGCGTCTGCGCGGCGATTACCTCGCAATCGTGACGCTGGGGTTCAACGAAATCATCCGCGTGGTTCTGACCAACACGAGCGGCGAAGGACCGTTCGGCGGCGCACTGGGACTGAAGGGCATCCCGACTTATACGACCTTGTTCTGGGCTTTCGGCATCGCATCAGTGGCGATCTATGTGATCAGTTGCATAGTCAATTCCACCTATGGCCGCGGCTTCCTCGCTGTGCGCGATGACGAAGTGGCGGCGGAGGCGATGGGCGTGAACACGGTGCGCTACAAGGTGATCGCGTTCGTGCTGGGCGCATTCTTTGCCGGGCTTGCGGGCGGTCTGTGGGCGCATTTTAAGAACACGATTTCACCAGAAGGATTCGGCTTTCTCAAATCGGTGGACATCGTGATGATGGTCATCCTCGGCGGCATGGGCAGCACAACTGGAGTGATAGCAGCGGCAGTGCTGCTCACAGTGCTGAATGAAAAACTGCGCGACTTTGACCAGTATCGCATGATCGTATTTTCACTGATCCTCATCGTGATGATGATCGTGCGCCCGCAAGGTCTGCTGCCGGCCTCGATGTTTCAAAGGAAAAGGAGGAAGGCGTGAGTGCGAAGCTGGAACTCGACAAAGTTACGATCCAGTTCGGCGGTCTGAAGGCCGTGGGTGATTTGAGCTTCACGATCAATCCCGGAGAACTCATCGGACTCATCGGTCCGAATGGCGCAGGCAAGACTACGGTCTTCAATCTCATCACCGGCGTTTACTCGCCGACTGCGGGGCGCATCTCATTCAACGGGATTTCGCTGCCGGGCCACAAGCCGCATCAGATCACTCGCCTCGGAATTTCGCGCACCTTTCAGAACATCCGACTGTTTCCATCGCTGAGTGTTTTCGACAACGTGCGCGCCGCAGTCATCATGCACCTGCAACATGGCATCGCCCGCGCCCTCGTGCGCGGTCCGGCGTTTTGCGATGAAGAGAAACTCATTGAGGAAGAGATACTCGACCTGCTCGACATCTTTGGATTGAAGGACGCGCAGGATACATCGTGCAAGGCATTGTCCTATGGCGATCAGCGCCGGCTGGAGATCGTGCGCGCGCTCGCCACCAAGCCGAAGCTGCTGCTGCTCGACGAACCTGCAGCGGGCATGAATCCCACTGAGAAAGAAGAACTCACCAAGCTGATTCGCTTCGTAAAGAATCGCTTTCAGATTGGCGTGATGCTTGTGGAGCACGACATGAAGGTCGTGATGGGCATCTGTCAGCGCATCGTCGTTTTGAATTACGGACAGAAGATTGCCGAAGGCACACCTGCCGAGGTGCAGAAAAATCCCGAAGTTATTGCTGCCTATCTCGGGGCGGATCATGAGGCAGTGGGAGGAGCAGTTGCGTAACGTTATGCTCCAGCTTTCCGATCTTCACGTTTCCTACGGCTCGATCAAGGCGCTGAATGGCATCTCGCTCAAGGTGTCGCAGGGCGCGATCGTCACGCTCATCGGTGCGAATGGAGCGGGCAAGTCCACGACGCTACGCGCCATCTCTGGTTTGATAAAGAGCGCATCGGGCAAGATCATCTACGACGGGGAAGAGATCACGAACACTGCGCCGCATTTGCTGGTGCAGCGTGGCCTGTGTCATGTGCCCGAAGGTAGAATGGTCTTTTCCAACCTCACTGTTCTTGAGAATCTTTACATGGGCGGCTTTCGCCGGAAACACGATGCGAAGTTCAAGGCTGATCTCGACTATGTCTTCGGCATCTTTCCGCGATTGAAAGAACGTTTGCAGCAGAGCGCGGGCACGCTCTCAGGCGGTGAGCAGCAGATGCTGGCCATCGGTCGTGCCTTGATGAGCAGTCCACGGTGCCTCATGCTCGACGAACCCTCGCTCGGAATCGCGCCTCTGTTGGTGAAAACGATCTTTGAAAAAATCGCCGAGATCAATCGCGACCTCGGCATCACTATCCTGCTGGTGGAGCAGAACGCGAATCTCGCGCTGGCTTCATCGAGTTACGGATACGTTCTGGAAACAGGTAGCGTCACGCTGCACGCTCCCAGCACTGAACTGCGCGTGAATCCGCAAGTGCGCGAGGCCTATCTTGGCGGCTAGGCGGTCTTGTGAAATTTTTCACAAAGCGGTTGCCGCCTTTGTTCAAGGGGCTAGTTTCTGACCGCGCCATGACTGAAACGCCCAGCACTCTGCCACTCGGTTACGATTCCAAAATCGAAGGCAACATCGTCATCACGAAACTCGACGCTGCCATCAACTGGATGCGTAAAAATTCGCTCTGGCCGATGCCGATGGGCCTAGCCTGCTGCGCAATCGAGATGATGGCCACGGCGGCTTCGCGTTACGACATGTCGCGCTTCGGCATGGAGGTGTTCCGTTTTTCGCCGCGCCAAGCCGACGTGATGATTGTGTCCGGCACGGTGACTTACAAAATGGCGCTCGCGGTGAAACGTATCTGGGATCAGATGCCGGGGCCAAAGTGGTGCATCGCCATGGGCGCGTGCGCCAGCAGCGGTGGCATGTATCGCAGCTATGCGGTGCTTCAGGGGATTGACCGCCTCATTCCCGTAGATGTTTATATTTCCGGCTGCCCACCTCGGCCCGAGGCACTGCTTGAGGGCTTGATGCGCTTGCAGAAAAAGATTGAAACCGAAGGCTCTTTCATGGAGCAGAAAAAAGAACTGATCGAAAGCCTCTCATAAGCGCGAGCCGCGCCAATGGCGAGAAATGCGGAATGATGGAATGTTGGAGTAATGGAATGAAAAAATGATGAAACTCAGCTTGGCTCCGACACCAAATTCTCAGCCCCAAGTGGGGCGTAATATGCCAGCCCAGGGCAACGCCCTGGGTAATTTGGCAATAGGATTTCAAGCCCTGAAGGGGCGGCACAAATGGTTGCTCGCGCATTCGGTGCCGCCCTTTCAGGGCTACACGTTTTTTGCCGATACCCAGGGCGTTGCCCTGGGCTGGCCTGTTTCAGGCCCTTGGCCTAGAATTTCGGAATTCAGAATGAATTAGTATTCCAATCTTTTCCCCTCCTCTCAATGACCACCACTCAAATAGTCCAAGCCCTTCGTGAAAAATTTGGTGACGCGATAACATCGGCCACCGAGTTTCGGGGCGAACACTCCGTGACGGTGAAGCTGGAATCACTCAAGCCCTTGATGCGCTATTGCCGGGATGAGATGAGCTTCGATTACCTCATTGATGTCTCCAGCGTGGATCACAATGAAAGCGAACCGCGCTTTGAGCTGGTCTATGAACTCTACGGCCTCGGCCATCATCAGCATCTACGCGTGAAGTCGCGGCTCTCCGAAGATCAGGAAGCGCCCACCGTCAGCGACCTCTGGGCCACGGCCAACTGGCATGAGCGGGAAGTCTTCGACATGATGGGCATCCGTTTTGACGGCCATCCCGATCTGCGCCGCATCCTCATGTGGGAGGGCTATCCCTTCCATCCGCTCCGCAAGGAATTCCCCCTCGCGGGCAAAACCAGCGACATGCCGGAAGTTGCTTTCACCGGCATCGCGCCGCTCGCGGGCGGGCCTTTCGTGACCTCGCCCAGCGACGCCGACACCATTGAGCGCGAGCCGCGCGCGAAGAGCTTCGGCGATTAATGAGAAGGAGCGCGAGTATGGTGAAGCCTACTCGCCACTTGTGCTCATGGGACATAGCTGAGCTGAAGACGGGAATTTAGGCGAGTGGTCTTGCGACACACTCGCGCTCCATCTTTTTTAGATTCGTCGTTATACATTACTGCATTGAGCAAGTTTCAGTAAGGCGCGAAAGATAGTGTTCTCGAATTCGTTTGTTACCATACCCATTGTGGGCATGCTTCAATCTGTCTTCGAATTCTCTCCCTCCATCATGAATACCCTTTTGAACAAACCTTTCGTCATCGGTGCATTCGCCGCCGTGTGTGCGCTGCCCAATATTTCCCCAGCCGCTGATGCTGCCGCTTGGCCACAATTCCGCGGGACGAATAATGGTATCGCTCCCGCGCTTCCCGTCGCGGATGCCAGCAAGATCCAGTTGACCAAGCTGTGGTCAATTCCTACCGACAGCGGCTTCAGTTCCTTCGCTGTCGCAGGAACGCAGGCATTCACCCTTGTGAGTCGCGGGGGTAAGGAAACGCTGGTCTCGCTCGATATAAAAAGCGGCAAGGAGCAGTGGGCGCAAACTCTCGCCGATGCCAAATACGATGGCGGCGGTGATTCCGGTTCTCGTGAGAACAAAGGCGGCGACGGCCCACGTTCCACTCCGGCCGTGAACGACGGCAAAGTCTATGTCATCGACGCGCAGCTCACGGTTTATTGCTTCGATGCCAAGGACGGCAAGAAAGTCTGGGCGCATGATGTGCTGAAAGAGAACGGGGGCGAGAACATTCACTGGCAGAACGCCGCCTCACCTATCATTGATGGGAATCTAATTTTACTCGCTGGCGGAGGCAAAGGACAGGCGCTGCTCGGACTCGATAAAAAAACCGGTGATGTGAAGTGGAAATCTGAAGATGATAAAATGACGCACGCCACACCCGTCATCACGGACATGCTCGGCACCCATCAATGCATCTTCTTTACCCAGACCGGCCTCGTCTCGGTGAACCCGCAATCAGGCAAAGTTTTTTGGCGGGCACCGTTCAAATACAGCACCAGCACCGCCGCCTCCCCCGTGGTGTCAGATGACATTGTTTATGGCTCTGCCGGTTATGATGTGGGCGCGGGTGCATTTAAGATCGTGAAAAATGGTGACACCTTTACCGCCACCGAACTCTGGCGCAAAGAAGGCAACAACCTTGCCAACCATTGGAGCACGCCCGTCGTGAAGGACGGCTGTCTCTACGGCATGTTCAGCTTCAAGAAATACGGCCAGGGTCCGCTTGCCTGCGTGGACATCAAGACCGGCGACGTGAAATGGGAACAAGCAGGCTATGGCCCCGGTCAGGTCATCCTCAGTGGCGACACCGTGATCGCTCTCAATGACAAAGGTGAAGTCGTCTTCGTAAAAGCCGATCCCACGAAATACACCGAGCTGAAACGCGAAACCCTGGTTGGCGGAAAAATCTGGAGCTATCCCGTCCTCGCCTACAATCACCTTTTCGCCCGCAGCACCAAGGAAGGCGGCTGCTGGGAGTTGAAGTGATCTCTACCGCGTATGCTGCTGTTATGCCTCAGCCGCCGGATATCTTTCTGCTCACGCACGAGGCGTATGCTTCACTTGAGGCCAGGCTTAGGAAGACCATTTTTAAGTCCATCAGGTTGAGCAACTTTAGTGGGGGCACTCAATCGCTTGCAAAGTGGAATATAGTTAGCGACTTCTTTACTTCTTTTTTTTATAGTTGAGTTTCTACCGCTTTCCCAAAAACATCTCGCCGCATCCCGGATGTCAAAATATTCCATAAAATTTCCCATCATTCTGACCAAGCACGAGTTGGTCATCGCTGTTATTTTTCTGACATACATTGGGTCCATCGTCAGCAACTTTTATCTCCTGAAGGAGATAGATCGCAATTACTCGAAACTTATTGACCACAGCGTTCCGGTCTTGAGAGAGCTGAACAAAGTCACTGCATCCGCAGCTTATGCCATGCACCAGACCTACCCGAGACTTTTTGATGAAAATGCACATGGTCGCGTTGAGTCACTGCAAAAAGCACGAGCGGCCCTGACCGACGAAACTATATGTCGCGTCAGTTTCCTGAAGGGTGGCTTTCTCGGGCCTGACCAGAGTGAAATGTCCGAACTCAAAAACGCGGGTGAAGATTATTCGCGAATCGGCAACAATGTCGTCAGGCTTTATTCTGAAGAGCAGCTGGTCGATGCGAATCTTGTCAGGGAACGTCAGTTCCGCCCCGCATTGGAGCGTTACATCGCAGCTACCAAAATGCTGGCTGACAAAATCTCCGATATCGGAGAGCAGTCCAGTGATGAGTTGACACTCAAGACCCGAAGGACATCCCTTGCTGTTCTTGGCTTTGCGAGCTGGCCGGTGATTGCATTGTTGGCGACAATTATCACGCTGCTCTCCCTTGGATCGGTTCTTTTCTTTATCACATTCAAGGCCTCGCGGGACATCAAAAATATTGCAGAGAAAAAGACCGGGAATTCAAGGCTTTGAAAATGCCGCAGGACGCAGGCAACTGAGAACAATTAAACGACAAGACTTGGTGGCCCGAGACGGATTCGAACCGCCGACATGAGGATCTTCAATCCTCTGCTCCAAAAAGTCACAAACCATTGAAATACAGTGTATTGCATACTAAATGCAACATCTTGCAAAATTGACTATTGACAGGTAAGCGACAATTAGCGATGATTCTTGCATGAACTTGCAAGACGATTCCGCCACACTGCAACCCACTGCAATCATTCCCCGCCGTTCCCGCTCCAAGACTCTTGAAGTGGTGCGAGACATGACCGCGAAGATTGACCAGACCACTGGCAAACCAGTGATGGTGCGCAATCGCTCGACCAAGAAACTTGAGCCAGTGATGGTGCCGACTGGCCGCTGGCGTTTGAGTGGCTACTACATTGCTGGCAAACGGGTGCGCCGTTACTACATGACCGAAGCCGACGCGGTGGCCGATCTTGAGCGCATCCAGACCGAGCAAGGAAACGTGGACGCGAAGACTCGCCACGTTCTCGCCAATCGCAATGATCTTGTGCAGGACGCCATTCGCGCTGTGGCCATGCTTCCAGCCCCGCTGACGCTGCTTGAAGGAGTGCGTGAATATTCAGAGTGCCTGACCGCCCTGACGCCCTACCATGCGAATCTGCGCGATGTGGTGGCAGCGTTCGTGAAGGCCGAGGAAGCCCGCCGCAAGTCTATCGGCATCGGTGAACTGGTGCAGGCGTTCATTGCCGACCGTGAGCGCACTGGCATGAGCAAGTTCTATGTGGACGACTTGCGCAAGCGTTTGCGCCGTTTGGAAGAATGGATTGGCAGCAATACGATGGCGAGCGATTTGACGCCCGAGGCCGTGGTGGAATGGCTGGACACACTGGACGTGTCTAAAGTGACCAAGAACAACTTCCACCGCGCTGCCAGTGCCGCATTCAGCTTTGCTTTCAAGCGCAAGCACATCGCCAGCAATCCCTTCCGCGCCGTGGACAAGGCCAAGGTGGATGACAAGCCGCCAGAAGTGTTCGCGCCGAAGCTGATGCAGACCTTTCTTGAGAAGGCAGATTCCAAGCTGGTGCCATTCATCGCCATCGGCGGATTTGCTGGAGTGCGCCCCGAGGAACTGCGCCGGATGACATGGGCGAATGTGGACTTCGATGCTGGATTGATCGAAGTGGAGGCCCGCCATTCCAAGACCGCGCAACGCCGCCTTGTGACCATGAGTGAGAATCTCAAAGCATGGCTGGCACCTTACCGCGAGGCCAAGGGACAAGTGGTGCCTGCGAATGTGCGCAAGCTGCGCGTGGCCGCGATGGAGGCCGCGAAGATCAAGACATGGCCAGTGGACGTGTTGCGCCATTCGTTCGGCTCCTATCATCTGGCGATGCACGACAACGCCGCCAAGACCGCGCTGGAAATGGGACACTCCACCACGGCGACGTTGTTCAAGCATTACCGCAATCTGGTGAAGCCCGAGGCCGCGAAAGC
>JAYVQB010000073.1:0-2750 GCA_043757085.1 Verrucomicrobiota bacterium | reverse complement strand
GCCGCCACTAGCAAGTCAACATGATGCGGTGAGATTAACAGGTCTTGCAGTTGGGAAATGGCTGAGCGGATATTTTCATCAGGGATCATGAAATCGGTTTTTGTGCCAAGATAAATTCTTACACCGCGTCCTTTTGTTTTGATCTGATGAATTTCAAAATCCGGGCATTGTGCTTCCACCCAGGACAAAAAGTTATCAAGAATTTTTGTCCAGACATAAGGGATGGGACCAAGACTAAATCCATACCAGTCTTTGGCGACCCGGTAAGCCCATTTCGAAAACAGTATAAGGTTCGACTCGTCACCGAATTGTGCGCAAGTTAACGGCACATTTTCCTGCATTTCTTACTGGGCACGCGCTAGGCCCACTTTGTATTTTTCTTTCAGTTCTTCTACGATGCCTGATTTTTTGGTTTTCATATATTCGTCATGAGTTGGCAATGCTGATGGAAGTTCTGATGCTGATGAATACTTTGTTTTTCGTGCGGGTGACCTCCATGACTTTTTCAAGATGGCCTTATCATCCTACTGATCCAATCGTCATCACCCTCATCGTTACCGCCTGACCTTTCGTCCAGCGTAGCCTCGAATTTAGGCTCGCCGAGTTTGCAGCAATGCTCCACCAAGCCCTGAATCTCCTCATCCGTGACCATGGTGCCCTGAACTCGGACAAGTTGGCTGGTGCCGGGTGGGAGGTAAAGCATATCGCCTTTGCCCATAAGCTTGTCCGCGCCTTTGCGATCGAGAATGACGCGACTGTCCAACGCGCATGAAACTTGTAACGCAATGCGGCAGGGGATGCTGGCCTTGATGAAGCCCGTGACCACATCGGCGCACGGGGTTTGCGTGGCGAGAATAAGATGAATTCCCGCCGCACGACCTTTCTGCCCAATGCGGGCGATGTTGATTTCGATCTCCGCAGGGGCGGCCTGCATGAGATCGGCAAGTTCATTCACAATGACCACGAGGTAGGGATACGAATCAGGTATCTCCAACTTGGTTTGTGCGGGTGGCTGCGCGGCCTTGTTTGCGTCACTAATTTCAGTGGTGCTATAGCTAGGTATTTTGCGCGTGCTGCGACTGTTGAAGTCATTGAAATTCCGGCAGCCTTCCTTGGCGAAAATCTGGCATCGCATTTTCATCTCGTTTACCACCCAGCGTAAAGTCCTCAGTGATTGCTTAGGATCGGTCACAACAGGCAGTGCGAGATGCGGCAGGTGTTTGTAGCCTTGCATTTCCACGTCTCGGGGGTCGATCATGATAACACGCATCTCATCTGGCGTGAAACGGTAGAGCAGGCTGGTGACAATGCTATTGATGCAGACAGACTTTCCGCTGCCCGTAGCACCGGCGACGAGAAGGTGCGGCATGGAGGCGAGGTCGCCGATGATAGCCTTGCCATAAACGTCCTTTCCGAGCGCAATTGGGATTTTCGCCTCGCCATTCTGGAAGGCGTCGTTCTCCAGCAATTCGCGGATGGGCACGGCCAGTTTGTGAGAGTTTGGAAGCTCAATGCCCACGCTGTCCTTGCCGGGAATGGGCGCGAGAATGTTGATGCGCTCCGATTTGGTTGCGCGAGCGATGTCCGCCTCCAGGTTCGCGATTCGGCTCACGCGCAGTCCCTCGCTGGGAGAGAATTCAAAGCGCGTGAAGGCCGGGCCTTGCGTGATGTCGCCCGCTGTGACTTGAATGCCGAAGGTTGCGAGTGTCTTGATGATGCTGTTCTGAGTGGTTAACAAAGCCGACCATTTGTCGGTGGGCTGCTTTACATCCGTCAAGGTCAGTAGTTCAAGGTGCGGCAGCGAGTAGTCTTTATAGAGCGCAGTCGAGCTTATGGACAGCGCACTGGCCGCGAGATCGCTTTTTATGTCGCCGCGTCCCGCAAAATTTATCAAAGTTCCGAGCACGATGCGAATGGATGCTTTTGTCTGTGGCGTGAGGCTTTGGTCAACGAGTTCATCTGCTTGGAGTTGCCAGATCAAATCATAGTTAAGATCATGAAACCGAATCTCGACCTGACATGTCTCGTCGCAATTGAACTTGAGTTTACCAGCGATCTGTTCCGTTTGTTTTTGCAACCGCTTCCTTTTAGGATCATCTTTTTCTTTTGATTCCATTAACTCAAGCAGTCTAAGCACTCCGGCCTTGAATTTGTCGTCAATGATCAGGCCGGGAAACTCACTGAGGATTTGGACTGGCGTGTTTTCAATTTTAGTCTGTCCGATGGGCGATGACAGCACGAGATAGGCTTTCAGATTGGGGTATTTTTGCTGGATCAGAGCGAAGCGTTGCTGGGCGGCGGAGACGGCATTTTGCAATTGAGACTGATTCAGCATGGATCAAAGTCTCCATGTATCTTGACTACCGTTCACCGGAACTGATTGTCCCCAAACATTGTCCCGAGGCCAGTTCACACGATGGTTGAGATCAGTGGAATATCGCGGTGCGATAAAAGCCTTTAGCGAGGGGTTGAGCAACGCGACACCCCTCGTGAAGAAGCCCGATTCCCCTGCATCGCGGAGCGATGCCAGACAGATGTGCTGACCAGTAAGAACGGCTGGCATCGCTCCGCGATGCTTCAATGCTGAAACCTAAATCGAGGGGTATCGCTTGCGCTCGACCCCTCGCTACAGGCTGCGATGGCTCCGCCATGCATGAGGCAAGTTACCTTTATTTCGTCAAGTTTGTATTACAGAGCTGGCTCATGTTTGCCCTTGCCTGATCCACTCGGATGGCGCGGGCAGGTGTTGG
>JAYVQB010000072.1:0-2752 GCA_043757085.1 Verrucomicrobiota bacterium | reverse complement strand
GCGCGTGGAGACGGCGGCGCTCTTTACCCTGAGCGTGCTGGTTCATGAATTGCGCGGTGGTGAAAGCAGGTGATGCGTCGTGCTTCACCTCCCTGCGATTGCTGCGACATGCCAGGGAGAAGGCATGGCAATCCTGAGTAGTTACGCATCCAGCATGGCGTAATCAATGGCCCGGAGGCGATGCTGCTTCACGCCGAGGCGTGGCACGCAATCAATCAGGGCTTTGGTATAAGGATGCTGCGGGTTGCCGAGGACTTCCTCGGTGGGGCCGCTTTCCACGATATTGCCGCGGAACATGACGGCCACTTTGTCCGCGATGCCGCGGATGATGGCGAAGTTGTGCGTGATGAGAATGATGCTCATGCCGAGGCTGGCTTTGATCTCGATGAGCAGATCAATGATTTGCTTCTGGATGGTGACATCGAGCGCGGTCGTGGGTTCGTCGGCAATGAGCAGTTTCGGTTCGCAGCACAAGGCCATGGCGATCATCACGCGCTGTTGCATCCCGCCGCTGAGTTCATGGGGATAGGCGCGCAGACGTTTCTCCGGCTCCACGATGCCCACTTTGTAGAGCCATTTTACGATTTCGGCATCGACAGATTTCACATCGGGACGGTGCAGTCGCAGTGCCTCGGCCATCTGGGTGCGAATGGTCAGCACGGGATTGAGTGAGGTGCTCGGCTCCTGAAAAACATAGGCGATGTCCATGCCGCGCATCTTGCGCAATTCGCCCGCGCTCATCTTCAGCACGTCGTTGCCATTCACGCTGAATTCTGCGGCGGTGATCTGGGCGTTAGGCTCCGGCAGCAGGCGGGCAAAAGAGAGCGCAGTCACGCTTTTGCCGCTGCCGCTCTCGCCGACGATGGCCATGCTTTCGCCGGGCGCGAGATGCATGTCGATGCCCTTGACCACTTGGATCGGTTCTTCGCGATGGCGTTTGAAGGCGATCTTCAAATCACGAATGTTCAGCAGTGGTGTTTTATTCTCGGTAGTCTCCATCACGCGGGGAAAGATGTGGTTGTGGGTGGCGGATATTCAGTGCGGAAACCCCTGCTAAGCAAACGGAAACTCACGCACCAGAGAGCGAGCGTGAAGGCTGGTGTGAGCGCGGGCAAAGGATCATCCAAAATGTTGTCGGCATGAACACGCATGAGCGCGCCCCATGATGAAGTCGTTCCAGTTGCGCTGAAATAATCCAGCACTGCAAGCATGAGCAGGACGTTGGCGATGTTCCGCACCGCACCGCTGAGCAGGCCTGGTATGGCACCCGGCAAAACATGATGCCACCACAAGGCGAAACCCCGTTGGCCAAGAACATGGGCGGCATCGGCCAGTGTGCTTTGCTCAACATCGCGGAACTTGTCGCGATACGCAGCGATTCCGGGAATTGCGGCTGCCAGTGTGATGATAAACCAATTTCGCTCCGCGCCATGTTCAATCAAAAGCAGCACCAGCAGCAACGGGATCACGTTCATCGTCGCCGCCATGCCTCGGTTCAGAATCCATTTCCAACTGCGCATCAGGCACATCGCCGGACCGCAGAGAAGCACCAGCAGCAAGGCGCCCAGCGACACCAGCACAGCGCGCAATAACTCGAAGACCCACGCTGCATGGGCCTCGGCAAAGATCGGCCATAAGTTATATGACATTGCCCACCAGGGTGACGCGATGAGAATCGCCGCGATGCCAGTGCCAGAGAACATCGCCGCCCGGCTTGAACCGTGTGCACTTTCTGGGGTTTCTTCTGCCAGAGGCGGCAGACCTTTTTTTTCCAGCAATCCAAGCCAGCCCAAACATCCCGCCAGCATCCAGCCGCCCATCCAGAGCGCACTCGCCAGCGCGGCTGAGTTTGTGCCCGTTTCCTTGAGTTTCGCCGCCACAAACAGGCCCCATCCATTGAAGCCCAGCAATTCCTCCACCGGCACTGCAAAGGCCAGAAGCATCGCCGCACAGGGGCGCGCCATTCGCGCCAGATGCACCCGCAGCTGAGGAACGAGATGCCGGAACACGATCTGACTGTGGTTCAGGCCACGCGCTTTGAGTTCGACCAGTTTGGGATTATCCAACAAGGCACTGAGCCGATGCGTGAGTGAAAAAATTGCTGTGCCAAAAACCGGAATCGCCAGCACCAGCGCCGGCACCAGCCATGACCAGAGCGCCCGCGCCAGATGCATCATTCCGGAATCATCACCCGCCGTCGCAGGCAGGGGAAGCAAAGTCTCGACCGACAGATGGCGCACACGGATGAGAAAATAGATCGCGCCCAGTGCCCAGGCCATCGGTGGCACACTCGCGAGTGCACTGCTCAGCCAGCCAGTGAAGCGGCTCACGCGACCGCCAAGACGCGACACCAGCATCGCTCCGGCCAGCGCAAAACTCAGACCGATGGTCAGCGCCAACGTGATGAGTCCGAAGCTCATCAGCGCGCGCTTCAACAAAACATGCACGGCGCTTTGTCCATCTGGCCCCAGTGGATTCAACCCGACAAAAAATCGCAACACATCATCCGATGAAGCGCCGCCACGCAGCAAGAGCACAACCGCCAGCACGAAGCAGAAGAACCACGCACGCATGGGCAGGCTGGGCGGAGGCGGGCGGAACTGATCCATGAATCAGGGTTTTTTCACCTCCGGCTGTGCCATCGCACGCAAAGTGAAGTCGCCCTCGCGAGCTTCATTCTTTCGCGAAGGCAGTGCCTCCTTGCGCAGAGCCATGGGATCGCTGACGGAGAAGAGCGACAGAAACGGATGCA
>JAYVQB010000071.1:0-10758 GCA_043757085.1 Verrucomicrobiota bacterium | reverse complement strand
CCCGCCGCCGGTTCCTGATGCAAAGTGTCGCCGCTCTCGGCTTTCCCACCATCATCCCGGCCACGGCTATCGGACGCGGCGGACGGCCTGCGCCATCGGAGCGCATCACGGTGGGGATCATCGGCTGGGGGACAATCGCATCCGACTGGACGCCTAATTTTCTCAATAATCCCAAGTGCCAAGTGGTCTGTGTCGCCGATCCGATGAAAGCCTCTGGTCACTACGGTTATCGGGGCGAGAGAATGGGCGGTCGCGAAGTGGGGCGCGCGTTTATCGACAAACATTACAGCGGGTTTACTCCCAAGGCGGCAAAGATTTGCACGGCGTATGCGGACTTCCGCGAGATGCTGGACAAGGAAGATTTGAACGCCATTGAAATCTGCACACCGGATCACTGGCACGCTTACATGGCCATCAGTGCGGCGCGGAAGGGCTTGCACATATACGGACAGAAGCCGCTCTCGCATAACATCGCGGAAGGCCGTCGCATGGTGGATGAGGTGACGAGGGCAGGGATCACTTGGCAGACGGGCAGCCAGCAGCGGAGCGACCAGTATTTCCGTCTCGCGTGCGAGATGGTGCGCAACGGGCGCATCGGCAAGGTGAAGCGTGTGCGCATTGGGCTGCCCGGCGGACACTACGATTGGAACGGGCTTTGCAAGCAGACAGATCCTACGCCGGTGCCGCAAGATTTCGATTACCAGATGTGGCTCGGGCCTGCGGCGGAGATGGAATACCGCCCGGCGCTTTTGCCGCTGAGCTGGAGACACAATTACAATTTCAGCGGCGGCATGGTCACGGACTGGGGCGCGCATCAAATCGACATCGCGCAATGGGGCATGGATCACGAAAGCACCGGGCCGGTGGAGATCACGAACATCAAAGGCACCATGCCGCCGGTGACGGATATTTATAACACGGCCACGGCGTTCCATTTTGAATGCATGTTCGAGGATGGCGTGACTTACGTCATTGCGGATGAAACTGCGGAATTGATGCCGGAGCTAGTGAACATGAAAAATGACAAGGGCAAGCCGGAGCACACGGGCATTTTCTTTGAAGGTGAGAATAGTAAATGGATCTGGGTGAATCGAGGCGTCATCCAGGCGAGCGATCCGGCCATCTTGCGTCAGAAGATCGAGCCCGGTGAAGTCCATCTCTACGTGAGCAAAGATCACACGGACAACTTCCTCGACTGCGTCTTCAACGGCCAGCCCACCATTGCGCCTATCGAGACCGCGCATCGTTCCATCAGCATTGCGCACCTCGGCAACATCGGCCTGCGACTGGGGCGCACCCAATTGAAATGGAATCCGCAAACCGAACAGTTCGCCGATGACGCGGATGCCAATGCGCTCCTGAAGCGCGAGCCGCGCAAGCAATGGGCGATCTAGCACATTACGCGATGAACCGTTTTCCCATGCGCAAAGCCAGCCACGCAGTCGGGCTGGTCTCCCTTGCTTCGTGGCTTTTCACATTTTGCGCCGTTCCTGCTTCGGCCCAAGAAGTTGCCACTCCGGCGCGCGCCTATCTTTACATCGACCCCTATGCGGCGCGGTTCGAGTGTCTCGTCAGAATGACCGACATGCTCTCGATTCTCGGCGAGCAACCGCCGGACACCCTGACTCCGGCCTTGCAGAAAACGCTGGTGGAAAAGGCTCGAGCCAAGGCGGCAAGTTGGCTCTCGCTGAAGCTAGATAACCAGGCCGCGCAGAAAGATCGGCTCACCAGTGTGTCCGTGGTGAAAGGCTCGCCCGGTCGCACCGATGCTGTGGGGCCAGATGAATCCCTGCCGCTGCCCGATGCCATGATCGGGCTGGTCTGGGATTTCGATCTGGCGGTGATTCCGCAGCAAATCGAAATCCAGTGGAATGGATTCGTCGTCCCGTTGGTTTCGCTTCCCGTTTCGGTCGTTATGGGATCGCAGAGCGAAAATTTTAATCTGACCCCCCAGTCTCCGTCAAATGTTTGGAACAATCGCGGGCGGGTGAACCTGCGCACGCCGCTGTCTCAGGTGCCGCCCGTTCGCGGCGGTGAACATGATTCCATCAAGCTGCCACTGGCCACGATCGCCTGGGTCGCGTGCAGTCTTTTTTACATCATCTTCAAAACAAGGCGCTCGCGAAGAATGACCGGGCGCAAGCTCATGCGCTGGGCGGCACTGGTTCTGGGGGCGGTGGTCTTGTGGCCGGTCTCTACCGTAAAGGTGCCCAATCCTTGGGCGCCACAAGTTGTGGTCTCGCCCGATCAGGCCACGAAGATCATGACCTCGCTGCTGCGAAACATTTACCGGGCCTTCGATCAACGCACCGAGTCCGCCGTCTATGATGTGCTGGCCCGCAGCATTCAGGGCGACTTGCTGCAAAAAGTTTATTTGCAGACCGCGAACGCCCTCGCGCTGGATGCGCAATCTGCCACCCGAATCCAAGTGAGCGAACTCGAAGTCCACATTGATGCCCTGCAACAGATCAAGAAGCGCTTGGGCTTCAAGGCGGATGTCCAGTGGAACGTGCTCGGCACCGTGGGGCATTGGGGACATCAGCACACGCGGGTCAATCGCTACACCGCCAAGGCAACTGTGGAACCAGATCGTCCCATCAACGCAGCCAATTCAAGCCAGCCCGTCTCATGGAAGATCACAGCGCTGGAGATTCTTGAAGAGAAACGGTTGTAGCAGTGCCTCAACTGCGAACCCGATTCATCACAACGCCACAGAACGCGGTCTTCGACAATCGCGGGCGCAGCAGATTGAGCGCGCCTTTGACGTGGGCACTGGAACTGCTGAGCGCATCTTGCACGAGTATGACATCCGTGGCCAAGGGCAGAAGGGGAGTCACATCCGCGAAGTTCCGCATGATGGATGATCCGTCGAGGATGATCCAGTCCACCTCGGGCCGGGCCTTCTCGATCCAGCCGCGATAGTTCTCCAGCACATCGATCATTTCACCGGATGCGGGTTGCTGATGGTTGGGCAGGAGGTAGAGGTTGCTGGTGCCATAACGGAGCGATTCCATGCCGTCATTGTTCCACGTGGCGTGCGTGTAAGCATGAGGGAACAAGAGATGGAACGTGGGCGCGTTCGCATTGCACTCCATCATGAAGACGCGACGACCGCGATTGCAAAAGGCGGCGGCCAATGCGGATGAGAGCGAGGTTTTGCCTTCGCCGGATTCGGCACTTGAGATAAAGATCACGCCGGGGCCGATGCGTTGTTTGGCGCGTGCCTCCAACATGGATACCATGTCACGCAGCGAGTCTGCGGAGGTTGATCCGGGGCGAAGGAATTCGCTGAGCAAATTGGTCGGTGTGGCATTGGCCACATCCGGCAGACTGCCGATGACCAGCCGCTCCGGCGCGAGCGTGGTCAGTGCACCTGTGGTAGGTGGCGATTCCGTCTCATCGGCGAAGGGGGATTCTTCTGCGGGAACACCGCGCAGTTTCGGCGCGAGCTGATCCTGGCAGAACCCAAAGCCAACCGGCACACCGATCATGAAGAATCCGAACACAAGCATGGAGGCCAGCAAGGCAACCGGCTTGTTGGGCTTCAATGGTTTCTCTGGTGCCACTGCCGTGTCAGCCACGCGCAATAGGCCGCTTTCTTTGAACTGGCCGGTGAGATCGGACTGGTTCATGCGCAGAGCGATCTTGTTATTCAGTTCGCGATCCAGCAACACTTTGTCGTTCAGCATTTTCTGTTTGATGTTTTTGTTGCTCTGAACAAAAACTTCGTTCTTGGCATTTTGCAACTGGCGCTGCAAATCCTCGATCTGTCTGCTGATGTTAGTTTCGTCCTGATCCGTCATAGTCATGACAGCGGCGATGTTGCGCTCCAGAGCCTTGCGATAGGTTTCGATTTCCTGGTTGATGGCAATCATCTTCGGATGGCGTTGTCCACAATATGCCGCGAGGGGGGCGCGCTCGGCGATCTTCGCTTCAAGGAGCTTACGGGAAGTGACGACATCCGGATTTTCCGCCACGATTTTCAGATCAAGCGGATCGCGATTAGTGCTTGCTGCCTGTTTGATCATTTCACGTTCCTGTTTGGATCTTGTGCGTTTAACCTCGACATCAGAGATAGCCAAGGTCAGCAGCCGGACTTTTTCACCAGCAATATCCTTGACCTCACTGTCCTGGACCAGCCCTTCTGATTCACGATAGGCCGCAAGCTGCTTTTCGCTTTCTTCGAGCCGTGCGCGAATTTCGTCGCCCTTGCTCTTCAGGAAGTCTGTCTCCGCGTGGGTCACGATCAGTTCCTGCTCGGAGACATAGCGGATATAGTCCTCGATGTAATGGTTGGCCAGTCTTGCGGCAAGCTCGGCATCACCTGCGCGGATCTGCACGCGCAGAATGTGCGAGTCCTTCAATGGCTCCACCCGCGTGGCTTCGGAAAGTTTGATCGCAAAGATATCTTCGGGTGACATCGGTTTGGCGTTGGCGGACAAGCCGAGCATGGACTTGATGGGATCTTTCCAGGACTTTTTCGGGGCATATGGAGCGAGGAACGCATTGCGATCACCTTCACTGATGTGGGCATAGAGGTAATCCACGAATCTGCGGGCCTTGAGTTCCGCGCGGTGATTGTTCACCAGCATGGGTGCGCTGATTTCCGTGACAGTGGTGCGCGCGAGTTCACCGAAGTTGAAAACATTCGTGTCCTGAATCCGCAGCAGCAGACGCGCCTCGGCCTCATAGACTTTCGCGCCCATGCCGAGCATGTAGAAGGTCACGGCGGCGAGTGGCAGTGCGATGAGGACGCCCATTTTCCAGCGTTTGCGCAGATAGCCAAAGATTTCGGCCAAACTGATGACAGTGGTTGTTTGCGTGCCATCGCTCAAATCCAAAGGCACGACCATGGCGCGTCGCGGTGCAGATTTTCTCAGGGTCTGCGGTTTGGCAGTGGCTAGGCCGCTTGCATCGCTGAGATTTTGGAGGGTCATGGTGTCTTGCATATAGGATGGCTTTGGAGTTGATCAGGCGGTGACGGGCACGGTCAGCATGGGGGATTCGTTATTGCCGGAGTGACCAGTCAAATGCATCGCGCGGAGGATAATGGCATTCACCAGTCGGACATCGAAAACTTCTTCCGCAAGCTGCCGGCTGGCATGGCCGAACGAGGTGAGCCGCGATGGTTCTGCGAGCACGCGCTGCATGGCGGCGACGAGCGCGTCCAGATCGCGCGGCTGAATCAGGAAGCCGTTGTGGCCTTCCATCACAGGAGCTTTTTGATCGCGTTGAACAAGACCTTGCGCAGTTAGCTTCACGGTTTCGCGCGCGCCGACGGAATCCGTCGTGATGATCGCGCGCCCGACAGACAGAGCTTCCAGCGTGGCGTGCGGAACGCCTTCGCGATACCATGTGGGCAGGACGAACACATGCATCGTGTGCAGCAAGGAAGCGACATCACGAACCATGCCGTGATGTTGCAGAATGCCCTCATTCACCCATCCGCGAACTTCTTCTTCCGTGACGCGATTGGGGTTCGGATCAAAGGGGCCAATGAGATGAAACTCGGCATCGGGATTGGTTTGCTTGATGCGTCGCGCGGCCTCGGCAAACAAGCCAACGCCTTTGCTGTAGAGCAGACGACTCACCAAGGCGAAGCGAATACGCCTTTTGTTATTCGCATCAATCGCGGGCGTTTCGCACTGCGGATATTCATCAAGATTCACGCCTGATCCCGCAGTGACATGCACGGGCGTGTGCTTCGGCAGCACGCCGCTTTCACGGAGCAATTTCTCGTCATCGGGATTTTGCATGAAGATGACATCCGCGCGACGCAGCGCGAACTTGTGCAGCATCTTGGATATCCAGGCGAGCATGCGCCCCTTCACGGTCGTTTGCTTCACGAAGGTAAAGCCCAGCCCAGGCAGCAAGGCATAGATTCGCTTCACTCCTGCGAGTCGCGCAATGACGCAGCCATAGACCACGGATTTGATCGTGTAGGCAAAGAGCGCGTCCGGTTTCTCGCTGCGGAAAAGTTGCCACATGTCGCGCATCGTTTGCCAGTCTCGCGTGAGGCTGATCGTGGCCCGCGCCATGCGAATCGGGCGATGGCGTCCGCCAACGCTTTCGACAAACGCGCGGGCGTGAGGATAATCTTCAGCGGCGGAAGTGACGACTTCGCAGCCATGCGCGGCCAGATCGCGGATCAAATCTCCGCGATGATAAACGAGCGTGTTGGCGTCGGCAGTGAGGACGATGACTTTCATACGTAGAAGTTGGTATTCGCAGCTATTGCGGCGTGGTGAGCGCTGCGTTTGCAGAAGCGCAAGATGCGGAAAATGGCGGCGCTTGAGCTGCGCGGGTTGAAAGCCTCGATGTCCACGACGTGTCTCACGCCGTTGGCCCATTCCTGTTTGTAACTGTAATCCACGGGCAGGAAGTCGAACTCGCGCAATCCAAGTTCAATGGCGTGGCGCACCGTCCATGCGAGCGCGAGCTTGCCGATGGAAATGCCGCAGTAATCCTGATTCCATCCGGCCTGATAAAACCATGCCTTGTTATCGTGAATCAGACAGTAAGTCGCAGCCTGATATTTCCCGTCCAGTTCCAGCAGCACGATCATCATGCGCCCTGCGTCAGCGCAACGCTGGCAAAGACGCTGATGGAATCGCTTGGTGCGCTCATGCAGGAACAGGCTTTCCTCAACGCTCCAGCGCTGCGCGTGAAGTTCTAATAACGCTTGGAACGCCACATCAAACGGCACATCACGCCCTCCGATCACGATCCGGCCCTGATGCTCGGTCTCCATCTTCTTTTGTTTGCGGCGCATGTTGCTGCGCCAGTTACCACCATGCGATTTTTCGATCTCTTCCCATGTTGTGGGCAACGAGAGCAAACGCGATGGCTGGCGGTTGACCTGAATCACTCCGCTGGTCTTGAGTTTTAGTGCCCGCATGATGTGAGGCAGGTTGGGCGACTCTTCGGGAATCATCGTCAGTCGCACGATGTCGATGCGATGCAGCACCTTCGCGAAAATGCCGCAAAGAAGCGGCGTGAGAAATTCTTCCTGGCCTGCGGGCACCATGAAATCCAAGCCTTGAGACGCGATCTCCCCAATGCCTCCGATGAATGTTAGATGCCAGAGCTGGCTGCGCGATCCCTCCGCTTCCCGGCCAATCACCAGCGGGGCGATAGCGAGAATATTGTTTCCTGATGTGCGCACGACGCCGATGACCAGCTTAAAAACTTTGCGATGTTCTTCCCACCAGATTTTCACCCAATCCCATGAAAGGAATGGGCTGCGAGTAGAGGATCGTTTCAACAGATCATCCCAGCAGCTTTCAAGTGCCAAGAACTCAGCCTCGTCATGAATGACATCAAGCCGCATACCAGCGTCAACACTCTCGACCCCGGTCAATGCAGAAGGCAATGCCGGATTCAAGGTTGAAGCTTTGAGGAATGTGGCTGTCATCAGATCAGATCCTTTGGGCGACGTTCAAAGCGCTTGCAGGAGATGATTCCCGCGTGGTGCTTTTTTGGATGATTTCAAAATGCAATTGTTCGTAAGCGCGAGTGATGGCCGGAATGGCAAAGTGATTGCACGCCCGCTCCCGCGCTTTGATTTTCAACTCGGCGAATTCAGCATCTGGCAGTTTCAGCAGCCGATGCCACGCATGTGCCAGCGCAGCAGGATTGCGCGGTTCAACCACCAAACCGGAATTACCCACCACATCTGCGCTGTCGCCGACATTCGTCACCACGGCTGGCAAGCCGCAGGAAAGCGCTTCGCACAAGGCCAACGGCAAGCCCTCGCCATAAGCTGAGGAAAGCGTCGCGATATCAAATGCCGGATATACCTTGGGCATATCCTGACGTGGCCCGAGCAAATGCACGCGCTCTGGTGCGCCGCATTCGTTGCGCATTTTTGCCAGCGCAGGATCACTGGCGACGATACCTGCGCCACAGGCCACGAAGTGAGTGTCTGAGTCAGTTTTGATGAACTCGCGAATCGCAGCGAAGAATGTGGGATAATCTTTCTGCGCATCCATGCGTCCGGCCATGCCGATGACGGGCGTGCCTTCGGAAATTCCAAGTTCGCGACGCAGAGTGATGCGCGCGACTTCATCAGGCACCAATCGGTTGGTGTTAGTTCCGTTGACGATGTGCAGCATTTTCTCCCGCGCATATCCAAGGGCGACATGGGATTCGATCGCGATGCGTGAGCAATTTACGATGCGCTCCGGCCATGAGCGCGACAGGCGGGCTAGCAAGCGGCAGAGCGCGCGACTGAGGAACTTTGAGGAACGCGGGCACATGTTGCTCTGTTGGATGTTCCAGACCACTGGAGGTCTCGGTGAGAGGCGGCGTGCTGCGAGTGTGCCTAGAAAATCTGCGTGATACATCCAGGTCTGCACCAGTGCCGGTTGCAGTTCGCGCATCAGCCGCGTGAGCTTGCCAAGACCGGAAAATAAGCTCGTTGGCGATGTCATATCGAGGCAATGCAAAGGCACACCAGCAGCGCGAATGCGATCCGCGAGCGGACCTTCGGGTCGAAGTGAAACCAGATGCGGCTCAAAGCGCGTGCGGTCGGTTTGCTCCATCAACTGGCACATCATCGTCTCCGCGCCGCCCAGATTGAGGCTCGTGATGATATGAAGAACTTTATGGGGCGCATTCATACTCATTCAGGAATTTTCAAAGAGTTCGTCGTAGGTGGATTGATAGGCGCGGGCCGTCTGCGCAACGCTGAAACGGGACACCACGCGCTGGCGGGCTTCGCTAGCGACTTCAGAGCGCGCGGCAACATTGAGCGAAAGCATGTCGTGCCATGATTGCGCGAGCGCCATCGGCTCGCCCACAGGAACGGTGAAGCCTGCGCGTTCGATGAGTGCGGCACCGTCGCCCGCATCTGTGGCCACGCAGGGAATGCCGCAAGACATGGCCTCGAGTAGTGACATTGGGCAGGCTTCGGAACGGGAGCAAAGCGTGAACAAGGAGAACGCCGGATATAGTTTTTCGATGTCGAGACGGAAGGGAACAAAGCGCACCTGATCGCGGCGCGGCATCATCGCGAAAGCTCTCTTTGCGGGCGCATCCAAATCCGATTCACTGCCTCCGCACAGAACAAAATGCGCCGTGGGAACACGCGATTGCAACTGTGCAGCTGCGGTGAAGAAATTGGCAATGTCTTTCACTGGATGATGGAAGCGTCCGACATATCCGATGACTGGAACATCCAGCGTGAGGTCAAGCTCGCGTCGGGTTTGCGAATGCAATTCGATGCTCGGACTGAAGCGTTCGGTGCAGATTCCATTGGGGATCCACTTCATCTTCTTGGTGGGATAGCCCATGACCTCGTGATCGCGCAGCGCGGTGGCGGAGCACGAAACAATACTGCGTGGCACGTGATGCGATGCCATGCGCAAGGCGGAACGGAACAGCATGTGTTTCAGTTTTCCTTCGCCCGGCGAACGCCAGACATCGCGTGTGTGAATACCCCATACGATATCTTTCAAGCCTGCGCTGCGAGCAGTGAGACCGCCCACGAAATCGGCGTGATGCATCCAAGTCTGAACCACAGCGGGTTTTTCCGTGCGAATGATTTCGCGCAGTGAGCGGAACAACGATGGGCGTAGCAGCGCATTGGAATCCAGATCATAAAACGCATCCGCTGTCTCGCGCACCGACTCGGCTTGAGAGCCACGCGTGTTCGTGTTGACCGCGACGACTACGTTTCTCCACGGGCCACCGCGCATCTCTTTGACGAGATTGCACAGCATCATCTCCGCGCCACCGCCGCCCACGCTGGGCGTGAAGTGCAGGACGGTGCGAGTTTTATGTTGGGGGCTGTTCATGTTATGCTGCGGAACGAGAAGATTGGAAACGGTTGAGCCACACTTGGAACATGAGGATGTTCCAGACGGGATATTGCAAAGCCGCGCCAGCAAGGAAGCGACGCCAGACGGAGCGAATGGGCGCGCTGTTGAGATAGCCATCGCGATTGATGCGCGACTCAGAAAGCAAGTCTTCCGCCCAGTCGCGCAACGGGCCGCGCATCCAAGTATCAAGCGGCAGCAGGAAGCCTTGCTTGGGACGATCAAACCATTCGCGCGGAATATGACGGTCGAGCACGCGACGCAAAATCTGTTTGCCCTGACCGTTGCGAATTTTCCATTCGAGCGGCAGTGTCCAGGAAAACTCTACCAGCTCATGATCGAGCATCGGTTCGCGCGCCTCGAGTCCTACCGCCATGCTGGCGCGATCCAATTTCACAAGCAGATCATCTGGAAGATGGCCGCCCTGCTCCTGAAGCATCATTGTCTCTTCAAAGGAAAATCCAGGAGGCGATGGATGATTCAATTCAAGTCCAACCGAGGACTCCATACCGGCGACGATGGAACTCGACTGCGGCCAGAACGAACGCATCGCGATATAAAAATCCTGCTGCGTGCGCGAGCGAAGTGCGGCGGAAAGTTTTTGCACCTTGGCTCCGGCATCTCGCAGTTGTTTTGATTTCGGCAGCGCATTGTTTGCGAATTCAATCATTCGATTCGGAGTCAATGCGAGTGTCGCGCTCAGAGCGCGGCGCGCAGGGAAGGGGAGGCGCGAAATTTTTTTCCACAAGCCTGATATACGGATGTAGCGGTCGTAACCGCCGAACAGTTCATCGCCGCCATCGCCGCTGAGCGAGACTTTGACATGCCGTTGCGCCAGCTTGCTGACGAGCAGCGTGGGGATTTGCGAGGGGTCAGCAAACGGCTCCTGGAACACATCGCCCATTTGCGGAATGGCATCGCGGATTTCCTGCGCGGACGG
>JAYVQB010000070.1:0-2757 GCA_043757085.1 Verrucomicrobiota bacterium | reverse complement strand
CGATTTGTTTCCGCTCCAGCAAGGGCCTCCAATGCGAAGCCACGCGACGCACCAGCGCACAGAGATCGCCACGCGCGAGGTGAACTTGCAGGCCGTGGCGTTCCTGACGGGCGAAGGTGAGGACGTTGTGGATGAGGCGGCTGAGGCGTCCCGTTTCTTCCTGAACGACGGATAAATGTTGCACCGCGCCCGACTCACCGTGCTCTGCGGCATCAAGCGCGAGATCGGTGTATAGGCGGATATTGGTCAATGGAGTTTTTAACTCATGGGATACTTGATTGACAAAACTGACGCGCTGGTCAGCCACGCGCAAATCACGCCGCCAGGTCATAAAAATAAGCAGGCCGATGGAGCCGATCAATGCGGCCACGCCCGCACCTGCGAGCACGAAGGGGAGTTTCGGCGGACGGCCATGACTGGAGTCTGAGAGGAACAGTTCCCAGCGCCAGTGTTGCAAGGGCGCACTGGCTACGAGTGTCATCACGGGTTTGCGCAATGCGGGCGGCTCGAATGCGCCCCATTGATGGAGCACGGTTCCATCTGCGGCAGTGAGCTTTAGGCGTGTGCCGCGCGCGGATGCCTTGCTGTTTTCCGTTCGCGCAACGAGCATGGAAAAAAATGCGGCGCGTTCGACTTCAACGCCGATGGTTACGCCGCTCGTGAGCTGCTTCCAGTAAATCCATTGTGGGCCGTCGGCGTAATACCAGGACTGCCAGCCGCCTATGGGCAGTGAGTAGGATTTAGGTTTTGCGTCCTCGGCGACGGTGCCGCCGCCGAGGGGCAGCCCGCTGTTCCAGACGGGCGCGGTGCGCTGGAGAAATTCAACGTCCATCAGCGATAATTGGTCTTTGTGTGCCACTGGTGGGAATGTCATCGCACCACCCGATTTGAGACGGAAGGCGTGACGCACGAGCGGACTCTGGGACGCGAGTTCAATCAACGCGCTGTCGGTTCCCTTCGTGCTGGTCAGTAAAGCATCAAGCTGAGCTGCGATGTGTTCTATCTCGCTGACCAGACCTTGATCGCTGACTTGCAGTTCGCGTTGCAGCGACGCGCGCCATTGGCTTTCCCACGTGGTCTTTTGATCCTGCCACATCATGCGCCCCAACCAACTCAACAGCACCAGTGGCAACACGACCACGGCGAGCAGGAAAAGGATGGGGCGCAAGAGTTGCTTCATCAGCGGGAGTTATTTGGCCACGTTCTGGGTTCTGACGCCGTTGTAATCTTGATAGCGCAATTTCTTTTCATTCTCCCAGTTGGCGCCACCTGCATGTTGCGCGGTGTTTACCGTTGTTTGCTTGTCGGCCAATTCCTTGAGGGCAGGAGCATCGAGTGCTCTGGCTTGGGCCTCTAGGCGGATGCCGTTATCGAGGAGCAGCTTTTGCGCTTCATCTTTGCGCCCCTCGTCGCTGAGTTTTACGGCGCGCTGCTCTTGATCGACACCGATTTGTTTTTCCACTTCGACGAGAATGGACTTGTCCATGCTGGCGATGACATCACTCATGAGTGCCGTGCGCCGCGCGACACTGCGGCTGGCGATCTTGCTGGAATCTTTGCATTCGTTGATGCGGTAGTTGGCCTCGATGTCGGCAACAGGCTGGTCAGTGTCCGCGCGGCCTGCGGGTAGTTCGACTTCCAGCAGGGCGTATTTTTCCTGACCAGCGCGAAGCTGGTTCATGGTGACTTCCACGACCTCGCCGCGAATGTCGGCCTCGCGACCGAGCACGCGCACGGGGCGCACACCTTCGGCGCAACGGACGACGACGCGGAGGTCTTGCGCGACCACGGAAAGGATGTCGCCAAATTCTTCCTGGAACACACTGGCAAGTTCCTTGGGTTCTTTGATAAAGACATGGTTGCCATCGCTCATCTGCGCGAGCTTCGACATCAGGCGTTCGTTGTAATCAAGACCAAGGCCGAGCGTGGTCACCGTAATGCCCTCTTTCGCGAGCGACGCGCCGAGACGACCGAGTTCCTCGGGAGAAGCGGGGCCGACATTGGCGAGTCCATCAGACAGCAGCACCATGCGACTGATCTGTTTTGGGTCTTTGAATTTGCGCAGTTCTTCCGCGCCCTTGCTAACGCCAGCGAAGATGGCTGTGCTGCCGCCTGCGCGGATATCATCAATGGCCCGCATCACGCGGTCGCGGTCATTGAGCTTGGTGGCGGGAACGATGACCTGCACTTCGCTCTCAAAGGTGATGATGCTGACCACGTCATCGCCGCCGAGTCGCGCGAGGGCTTCTTTGGCCGCCTGCTTGGCGTTCTCAAGTTTCGCGCCGCCCATGGAGCCGGAGCGGTCGAGCACGATGGCGACATTTACTGGCGGTCGCTTAGGTTTTGTTTCGTCCTGCTTGAGGCCGGTGAGTCCGACCTTCAGATAGGTCGTGAATTTTTTATCGGCGGGGATTTTCGGATGCGCGAGGTTCACGCGAACCTCGACGGGCGAGGATGCGGCAAAGGCGGCCGCCGTCAGCGCGACGGAAGCGAGCAGGGTGATGAAGGATCGTTGTGTTTTCATAAGCCGGATGTTGGTTTTGGGTTACGCGCAGGGGTGCGCACTACGGACATTCACGGCGATGAGTTGAAAAATGAGTCAGCGGCTTGTGAGGAGATTGTAAGGAAATTGTAACGAGACCTCAAGCGTCAGATGAAGCAAGAGCATCTCGCTCTTGAGCCTGCAAGGGTTAGAGGCCCTTGTTACTGGAGAGGAGCCTTGAATTCGAAAGGCGCTTCCACACGACTGGACTGCGC
>JAYVQB010000069.1:0-10774 GCA_043757085.1 Verrucomicrobiota bacterium | reverse complement strand
CAAATTACTTCACAGTTCCGAAGAGCGCGCCCATTTTTCAGGTGCCCCAACGGGGCATCCGCCTCCAGCCCAAGGTAGCCGCTGGGTGGCAACCTTGGGCTGGAGACCGAAATCCTGTTGGGATTCTGGTGGAGCATGTCAGATGCGGCAATCAATTTTGTGAGGCCACAGCGAAGCACATCAATTGAAAAATTGCAGTGTATGTTCATCACCATCGCCCCCTGAACCTGTTGCTGCAAAGAGCCGCAATTCAGCGTATTCTTTCCGTTGTGAAGTTTTCTTCTCCATGGATTCTGGCAATAAGCCTAAACTGGCTGTTTGCCCTGTCATCTGTATGCAAAGCAGACCCGCGGCCATGGGCAGAGAAGGACACTCGACTGGCGACGGAGTATTTGAACTTGCTTGTGGAGAAGCCGGAATATGGGCGCGTGCTGGATTTGCTCTGGGAACTTTATGACAAGCACGATTCGTCGGCTCTGCTGCTCGACAGCATCAACGCGCAGGTGAAACAGCAGCCGCATCCGAATGTGCTGCTGGTTCAGGCGCACTTACTGCGAAAAGCGGGACATGCTGATGATGCGGCGATGGGATATCGCACGATTCTTGAGAAGGACGCAAAAAACCCCATCGCTCTGCGCGGACTGGCGGACATTTTGCTGGAACAGACGAAGCGTGAGGAGGCGTTGCCATTATTAAAGGAACTCTCGGCGACCATGCTCAATGACAATCCTCAGCGCGGGCCTTTGCTGCTGGAGCAGGGTAGGATCGCATTGGAAATCGGAAAACGTGAAGAGGCGGTGGCGGCTTGGGATGAGGCGTTGAAGCTTCAATCGGGCAATGCAGTTCTGGTGCATGAGGTTGCGCAGTTGTTTCTCGGCGCTGGATTTCTTGATAAGGCACTCGAACTGCAACGGCAGATCGTGCGCTCATCTGATCCGGTGAAGAAGCTGGATGCGCTCTATGAAATCTCACGCATCGAGGAACAGGGCGACCACTTCCAGGAGGCGACTTCTGCGCTTCGCGAGGGCATGTCGCTGCTGCACTTCAAAGAGGGGCGCTATGAGATATTTTTTCAGCGTCTAGTCAAGCTGCATGAACGATTCGGGCAACTTGATGCCTTGAAATCGGATTTGCTTAAGGCGGCGGATACGAAACCGGTTGCGGAAATGGCGCTGATGGATTTGGAGCGATTCTTTGCGATCACTGTGGAACCGGCATGGCGCATCGCATGGCTGCGGAAGCTGGCAGATAACTTTCCGCAGAACGATGAATATGTTTGGAAACTCGTGAGCGCATTGCTTGATCACGAAGGCCAAGCCGAGGCCGCTGAGATTCTGAATGCCCGGTTGAAAAATGACGGCACCGATTTTACCGGTGTTGTGTTGTTGCGCTGCGCCGCTCATTTGCAGGCGGGTGAGGCTGGGCAGGCTGTTGCGAGATTGCGCAAACTTCTGGAAGTTCAGGGCGCGAATGTGGATGTGGAGAAACAAGTGCTCGCCTTTGCGCAGCAGAAGTCGCTCGACGCCATCACGGAGCAGTTGTTACGCGCGCGCATTTTGCGCGATCCGGCCAGAGCGGAGCCAGTGTTTGAGCTGGCCGCCTTTCTTCGCACACGCGGACGTGGCCGCGAAACGGAAGGACTGTTTGATGTTTTCGTCGCCGCTGCGCCGACTTCGGAAAAACTGCGCCGCATGAATGAGGTTGCTGGATTTCTGGCCAATGGCACTGACTCAGATGCGGCGGAGAAAGCAGCACGCAAGGCGTTGAATCAAAACGATGTGGGCCGCGATGAGATCATCCGCCTTGCTGATGTGCTTTCGCAGAATGGGAAAACTAACGAGGCTTTGTCGCTGCTGGAGCGGGCTTGGTCTCGGAGCGACAGCGCGGACAAACGAATGGAGACTGACGAGCGCATTTTCGCATTACTTTCAGGTGAGACAGCCGCAAAAGCACCGCCTGCTTCTTCGACTGAGTTCAAGCTCCCTGCATTTTTCACCCCCGGATTCGGCTCCGATGCTCCGCCGGAGAAACGCGCGGCGATTGCAAAGACGGTTGTCGAATATGCCGTGGCGCAGGCGGCTGTGGTAAAATGGAGAACCCTGCGGCCGCTTGTTCCTCAATCATGGAATGATTTCCTGCGAAATCTTCCTGCAGTCACACCGGAACGCACATTGCGGGCCGCATGGTGGTGTTTTCGCTCCGACCAGACGCAACTCGCCTACGAGGTGGTGTGGGTTTTGATTTTCGACGGCAATGGTCATCGCGTAACTGCATCCATCGACGTGGAGAAGCTGCTGCTGGACATTGCGCTTGCCGACAAAAATACCATCCTCGCGATTCGTCAGTTGCGTCTGCTTTCTGAAATTGATCCCAGCAATCGCACCGCGCATCAACTTCGACTGGCCGAGCAGCAAATGGCGCGTGAAGGCGCAGCAGGGCGTGATGAGGCGATTCGCATTCTGGAATCTCTGGCCAAGTCAGAGCCGCAGAATGAGTCAGTGCTTTCCGCGCTCGCCAGATGTTATACGGTCGAGGGGCGTCGTGACAAGGCGTTGGCGCTCTGGGAAAACGCCGTGCGCAGCACGAAGACACCACCGGGGACGATTCAGGAACATCACGCAGAGGCGCTCATGGCGCTGCACAAATTCGAGGAGTTCATCGCAGCACAGATGCGGTTGATCGAGGCGGAGGCTGATTTCAAGCGCAGGCGGGAGAGTTTTCAACGCGTATTGGAGCGCCTGATGTGGGCTGATTCCCTGCAGGGAGAACTACCGGATGAGGAGAAGAAAAAACGTCTCGATCTGCTGGCGGACGCACTCACAGAACGGTCAAAGCAGCATCCTTTTGATGGCTTCTGGTTTGAGGCGCTCTCGAGAATCCATGAGCGGCAGGGTGATTCCGCCAAGGCATTTGCCGCGATGAAAAAGGCCTACTACGCAGCACCTGATGCGCCTTTTTCATTGGAGGAACTTCGCTCCGCCGCACAGCGGGCAGGGGACTTGAAGAACTCGATATATTTTCAGAAGCAAATCGCGGCCGGCGCTTCTGCAACAAACTCGGCCGCCGAATGGCGCGAGCTGGTGCAACTGCTCGAGCAGGATTTTCGCATCACGGAAGCTGATCAGGTGCGCCGACAACTGGAATTTCGTTCTTCACAGAATTTTGCCGCGCTGGACGATCTGGCGAAATACTATGCCGACACAACGCAGGAAGACGCCGCGCGGCGCGTGCTTGAGCAGATTGCGCGCGTTCGACCGTGGGATGCACGGAACTTGTTGCGGCTGGCGATCGTGCAGAAAAGCACGGGTGACATCAAGGCCGCAGTTCAGACATTGAAGGCGTTGCTCACCGTCACACCTGCGCTTGAGATTCCGCAGAATACGCCGCTGGAACTATGGCCGTGGCCCGTCATGGACCAGCGCATGTCCGCCACGCCGGTGCGCACGGCGCTTATGAGCGCGCTGGACAATGCCCCGGGAATCGAGCAGCCGGAGCGAGATCGTTTGCGTGTCTTTCTGAGCTTGCCGCGCGGTGAGTCTGCGGAGCTGCCTGATGATGCCGCTCGTGTGCGCCTGCGGGCGATAGAAGAACTGTCGGCGATCAAAATCTCACCGGGCATTGCGGCGTCGCTGCCTTCAGAAATTGAGCGGGCTTGGGCGATGTTTTACGGTGGGGATGAAGCCGGTTTTCACAAGTTGATGGACGCTCGATTCAAGGGCGCCAGCGCACTGGAGGAGCAATTCGTTTTTGTTTGGCTTGGCCTGCGTTCTCACGGCATGGCAGAGACGATCGCATGGGCTCGTGATGAAAAGCTTGCCGAGACTCTGCGCAAATCACGCAGGGGATTGATTCAAGCCGTGGTGCACATGCTGGTGGAATCGCCCGGCTTTGTCTTCTCCGCCTCCGATATGTCAGCGCTGGGTGACGCGAAATTCTTTAGCAACACGGAACTCATCGACATCACACGCAAACTGGAAAACCGTCAGCAACGCGATCTGGCGCTGCTCTTGGGTGCTGCGGCGAAACGCAACGCGCCATCACTGGATGCTGAATACGGAATCTTTCTGGCCCGCATTGCGGAAGCGGCGGGAGATGTGGCATCACAGCGACGCTTTCTGCTGGATGGATGGAAAAGTGCGCTGCAGGCCGAGCGACCTAGTATCAATGATATTTTCTTGCAGAGTTTTTCCGGTTTGCTCAGACTGGCGCGCGATAACCCGGAACGCGCGCAGCTTCTTGCCGAGGGCTGGCGCAGGCTGAAACAACTTCCAACATCCGGGCAGGGCATTCTCCGTGAAGCGCGTCTCTTGGGATTGGCGGGAGCGGATGACATTGCGGAGCGGAAACTCGCCGAATATCTCGGCAATGGTTTTCTTACGGCTCGCGCATTTGTGGAGCCTATGTTTGGCCGACTGCCGCCCGGCGTAAACCCCGGGCCTAGAATTGATGAAGTGAACCATCTGCGAGGATACTGGGAGGATTTGCGCGTATGGAGTGAGGTGCTGAAACAGGACGGACTGGCGCCGATGGTGAATGATGTCGCACAAAAAGTTCTCCTGCGAAATGGAGGCGTTCCTGGCGGTCCACGGTCAAACCATGAGTTCGACATGTGGCACCATCAGGTCACGGATCTAAATTTGCGCACCGCAACTTATCCTGAGCGATTGATGATAGTGCGCTCAGTAGCGTCCGCTAACGAATCTGTCGATGCGCTGCTCGAAGTCGGAAATTTCCTTGAATCGCAGGGGTTCGCACGTGAGTGCATTGAGCTTTACCGGCGGTTGCCTGATCGTGCTTCGTCAAATGTGGAATACTGTGAGCAATTGCTGCGAGTGAGTGAAGTCGCCTGGGATTGTGCTGCGGCCATCCCATTGATCGAGAAATTGCTGGTGGCCCCACCGGAAATGCGTCCGCAAAATCTTCCTGAACGCTTGCTGGAAGAGAAGCACGCCCGGTTCCTTGCGCGACTGCATGACACAACCAGGCTGCGCGTCATGGCCTTCGGTGCGGTGTCTCCGCTGAAGTCGGGTCGCATTCCCGGCGAGGCACCTTATCTGAGAGAGTTGGCCTTGTTGCTGGAGCGCGAGGGGGATCAGGCTGGCGCTCTCGCTGCGTGGGAACAATTGACCACGCTGATGCCGGATGCTGTCGAGGCGGGACTGCATCGCGCAAAAATTTTCATCGCCCAAGGTCATTCCAATCTGGCACTTGAGACGTTGCGCAAAGTGACGACGGCGGATTTGCTCAAAGAGAGTTCGCGCGGAGTTTTGGAACTGCGAGCCAAGCTTGAGGCTGATGCCGGGCACTGGGATCAGATGCGGGAATTGATGAACATGGTGACCGGTGGTGCCTCCAATGCCTCTTTGCTGCATGTCGGAAATGTCATCATGCTCGCCAAAGTGCTGGCTGATCATCAGCGCCCGGTTGAGGCGCAGAGCCTGCTGGTGCGCGCAGAGCGCATCGTGAAAGATGATACCGGGCGTTTCAGATTGCGGCTGGAACAGTTCAAGCTGGCGTCGCAAGATCCGGCATGGATTCCGCAACGTGATGCGGCGCGCATCGCCTCGCTTTTGCGAACCGAAATCACAGATGGAGACGCATTGAAAAATCTTCGCGAATGGATGACGCGCGAATCAATCACGCCCCATGCTGCGGCATGGGCCGAGCTGCTAACCGGGCTTCCACCAACTCCCGCTGCTGTTCTGGCTTTGGCCACGATGAATGTTTCGCAAGAAAGAACCCGATCGGCAATTCAGAGTGTGCGATGGGATTTGTCGGATGGCCGACAAAAAAATGTGCGGCGCTTGATTGCGGAGATATTGCTGGAACGCAGCCAGCCGCAACTTGCGCTTGAATTGCTGCCGGACGACGGCCCGCAGGCAGTTCGTGCGTTATGTGCGCTGGGTGACAGGCCTCGGATGCAGGAGCTGTTCGGCAGACTTGTCAGAATGGGTTTTCCCGGAGGTGGTGAAATCGTGGAATACGCGGAGGCACTGGCTGAGTCCGGTCATGGAGAACTGGCGGATGAACTGTATTCACTTGGCATGGAGCGGCTTCGTGAGACTGCGGGCACGCTGCCGACATTGGTGAAATCTTATGCGAAATTTTTGATTTCAAGAAAGCAATTGGAACTAGCCGAAGTATTGCTGGTTCGGGAAAACGCAGGGATCACCGAGGGGCTGCCGGAATTGCTGGTTGAACTTTACAGGGAATGGAACAGGCTTGGTCAGTTGCCTGCGGAGTTGGTAAAGTTTCATCTGCCCAACGGCATCCGGGAGGAATCACTGTTTCTCTCCCGGCAACTCGACATGAAATCATGATCCGCGCCTCCATCGGTTCTCTCATCCTCATCATCTGGGGACTGGCTGGCTGTGCCCACAAACAGAAGGACGGCGGAACCGGCCAGCGGCTGGCGGAGCGCCTGAGTAAGTGGGACATGAACAAAAAAAGCTCTTTCGAGAAGGAACTGTATGCGACCAATTCATCCAAAGTGATCAAGACCGGCCCTTTCCGCACCACTGAATACAAAGGCACCAAGGACTTTGCCGGTGCCAGCGGCTCCTATGGCGCCAAGGAATTTAATCAGTCCAAAAAAAGAAGCAACGCAGCGGACAAATCTTTCCTTGATGCAAAAAAAGACAGCAGGCTGGCCAGCTCACAATTCAAGACCAAGGAGAGCAGTATGGATCAGAAGACGAGCCGGGATGCCGATAAGAATTTTGCCAGCTCAGACAAGACCTTCAAGACCAAGGATGAGCGGGATGCTACGAACGCCCTGAAGAAAAAAAGTCATCCCGTCATGGTCGATACCAGTAAACCGAGCTACACCGAGGACGAGGTGCGGGGGCTGCTGAATAAGCAGTGAAAGGAAGTTTTCGGTTTTCAGTTATCAGTTTTCGGCTTCAATTGTGAGCTTGCCACCTGAATACCGACCCTTGATCTATTGATGCTCTCCGCCCCAGAACAAATACAAATCCTCACACGAGGCACTGTCACCATTCACAGCGAGAAGGAACTCGCGGGAAAGCTCGCTCGTGGCAAGCCCCTGCGCGTGAAGCTTGGTGTGGATCCAACCGCGCCCGACATCCATCTCGGTCACGCCGTCGGATTGCGGAAGTTGCGCCAGTTTCAGGAACTTGGGCATCACATTGTGCTCATCATCGGCGATTTCACCGCGATGATCGGCGATCCCAGCGGGAGAAGTTCCACACGCCCCGCGCTGACACATGACGATGTGATGGCCAACGCGAAAACTTTCACCGAGCAGGCCTTCCTTGTGCTCGACAAAGCAAACACGGAAGTCGTGTTCAACGGCGACTGGTTTTCCAAGATGACCTTCACCGAAGTCATCAAGCTCAACGCGCGGGTCACGCTCAATCAGATGATGCAGCGCGAGGATTTCAAAAATCGCTTCGGTCAGGGCCATGAAATCCGGCTGCATGAAATTCAATATCCCGTCATGCAAGGCTGGGATTCCGTTGTCGTGCGCGCGGATGTGGAGATTGGCGGCAGCGACCAGTTGTTCAACATTCTCGTGGGCCGCGACCTGCAAAAAGAAGAAGGCCAAGAGCCGCAGGTGGTGATGACGTTGCCGCTGCTCGAAGGTCTTGATGGCGTGAAAAAAATGAGCAAGTCTCTCGGCAATTACGTCGGCCTCACCGATGCGCCCAAGGAAATGTTCGGCAAGCTCATGAGCATCCCGGATGAATTGATGGAGAAGTATTACCTTCTCGTTCTCGGTGAAATTCTGGACAAGTCGCTTCATCCGATGGAGGCCAAGAAACAACTCGCCGCGAAATGCGTGGCGGTCTATCACTCGGCAGATGCAGGAAAGGGAGCGCGCGAAGATTTTGAAACGCGTTTCAGCAAGCGCGATCTGGTGAATGCGGATTTGCCCGTCGTGAAACTCGGCGACCGTTGTGATGTGTTGGGCGTGGCGTTGCAAGCTTACGCTGACGCATTCCAGCAAACCCTGAGCGGCGGTGACGTGCGCCGCCTCATCCAAGGCGGCAGCGTGCAGCTCAATGGTGAAAAGCTGTCTGATCCAAAAGCGGAGCCGACGTGGAAAGAAGGCGATGTGCTGAAGCTCGACAAGAAACGCAGCGTGCGGCTCTCGGTATAACGTATGTCATTTACCTTGAGTGCGAGTGTTTTCATTACTCTGTGGCTGAATCATTTTTTTGCTCGATATTTCGCATATTTTTCGAGTGGTCAAAGTAGCCCCTGGCTAGAAAGGAGCGGAGCGTTTCTAACCGCCGTCATCACCATGCGAAGCCATTTTTATTATCTTGGCACCTTCGTGTTTTCACGGTGCCATGAGAGATTCTTGTCGCTACGCGAGCGGGGTTTAGGTCGGCGGTTAGAAACGCGCCGCTCCTTGGGTAAAAAGCAGAACGCGCCATGTGCCTTGGTGCAGGCTCCGTCTTACAAGCGCGGCATCCACTCACAAAGCACCTTGCAAGGTCAGACTTATTCAGACCCGCTATACTCGCAGAGCGTTTTGGACTGCGGCGCTGTTGCGCCGCTTTCGAGCGTCACCTGACTTTTCAAACAGACCAATGCACCGTCCAATAAGTTTATGATAAACTCATCTATCATCATCTACACCGACGGCGGCTGCATCGGTAATCCGGGCGTCGGGGGCTGGGCGGCCGTTTTGGAGACGGGTCGGCATCGCAAGGAAATCAGCGGGGGCGAGCCAGCCACGACGAACAATCGCATGGAACTCCGCGCGGCCATCGAGGCGCTCAGTCTTTTGAAAAAGCCTTGCGTGGTCGAGATGCACACCGATTCCCAGTATGTTCGCAACGGCATCACCAAATGGCTGTCCGGGTGGAAGAAGAACGGATGGAAGACTGCCAGCAAACAACCAGTAAAAAACGCTGATCTCTGGCGCACGTTGGATGTGGCCACTTCAAAACATCAAGTGAAATGGCACTGGGTCAAGGGCCATGCCGGGCATGATGGCAATGAACGTTGCGACCAGCTCTGTTCCGAAGCGATGGCTACGATCAAGAAGCAATTCACGCAGCAACAGCTTGCAGCTGGGCTGACGGCGTTCAAGAAAGATGTGGGCGTCGTGCCTTCTTCTTTGATGCTTTTTTGACTACCTTTCTGACCGCTTTCTTTGCGGACTTTTTCACAACTTTCTTTGCCGCCTTCACCTTTGGCTTGCCTAGTGTCGCCAGCACTGCTGCACCGACATCGAGTTCGATGCCGAAGATATCGCTCAGGTCGCCCAGTCCGGATGCGGAGTCAGCCGCATTGGTTTGAGCCAGCACGGCATCACCTGCACCGGCAATGAGTTCGGTGTGATCCACGCCGCGCAGCAGAAAAAGTAAATCGGGACTCTCATCAAGACGCGCACCGACACCGTAGGCGGCAGCTGCGGAATGTTTGCAGAGGTCTGCGTAGTCGGGACAGGAGCAGTCGAAGCGAATGTCTTTAGGCTCCGGGAACAATCCGGTGTCGTGATGCGTGACTGCGGCCATCACGGGCGCGGGAAGTTTTCCTTGGAGCAGGCCGATGAGAGACGTGATCTGGCCGGAGCATTCTTGTTTCAATTCCTTCCACCGCGCGAGCTTGAGCGGCTGGATGTGGATGTTCACGGTGTAAAGTTCCGAACCGCTGACCAAGGCCTTGATCATGCCTTTCTCGACTTTCAGATCAATGACGGCACCGTGTTTCACATAGGATCGACCGCGCGGGAGGCGGTTTTCGTAGTGCTGATAGCTCTCCAGATTTCGGTTCCAAGCTTGACCCCAGAATGTGCTCGCAATCTTTGAGCCTTTGACGAGCGCAGGCTCGAGTTTCTCACCTTTACCGGCCAGCTTCTTCGCAAGCTTTTCCGCCTTCGCTTTTTTCTGGGCGACGGAGACGTATGGTGGATATTCGCTGTAGTAGTTGCCCCAGCCCATGTTCATATTGTTAGTCGTCGGTTGAAATTTGATTCACATCCAGCGAGACAAAACTGAGCAGTTCCGCGTCGCTCAGTTCAGTAAGCGGCAGTTCTCCGCCGTTGGCAAGCACGCCGTCAGCTAGATCGCGCTTTTCCGTGATCACGCGGTCGATCCTCTCCTCCAGAGTGCCGCGACAGACGAACTTGTGAACCAGCACATTCTTTTTTTGGCCGATGCGGAAAGCGCGGTCGGTAGCCTGTGTTTCCACGGCGGGATTCCACCAGCGATCGAAATGGATCACGTGCGATGCTGCGGTGAGCGTCAGCCCGGTGCCGCCCGCTTTGAGCGAGAGAATGAAAAAGGGCGGGCCTGATTCACGCTGGAATTCATCCACCAGCACGCGCCGCTGTTTCACGTCCGTCTTACCCGTCAACACGAGTCCATCCCGACCGAAGATGCCCTTCATGAAATCACGGAGCGCCGGAATGATCTGGGTGAATTGCGTAAAGACCAGCACTCGTTCCTGCCGTTCGGCAATGGGCTGGCAGAGTTCGCGCAGCCGTGCGAATTTTCCACTTTGGGCGGGATCGTAGTGCGTGTCTCCGCTGTGCTGCGCGGGATGATTGCAGATTTGTTTGAAAGCCGTGAGTGCGGCCAGTATCAGACCTTTCTTTTGCACGCCATCGGTCTCGGCCAGATCCTTCGCCAGCTGATCCACCACGCGTTGATAGAGTATGGCTTGGGGCTTGGTCAGGAGGCACCAGGCATTGATCTCAGTCTTGTCAGGGAGATCGGAGATGATGGTCTTGTCCGTCTTCAGCCTTCGCAAAATATAGGGCCGGACCAACTGGCGCATCGGCCCGTATTGCAGGCCG
>JAYVQB010000068.1:0-2782 GCA_043757085.1 Verrucomicrobiota bacterium | reverse complement strand
AGTGGAGATCGAGTCGGTCCTTCATGCGTCCGCTGGCTTTCTTGCTGGCGATGATGTCGCGGAGGTTTGCGACAGGAAAGACATCTTCCTGAATATATCGAGATTTGGCTTCGGCGAAGCTTTCGATGCCGTCGGGGGCGAAGATGAGGTCGAGATCAAAGGGGCCATCTTTGAGTTGAATAAAATCCTTGCCGCGAATGATCTCGGTTTGGGTGTTCTCATCGAGCGTGAAGCCGAGTCCGAGAAGGGCTTTGACCATGCGCTGACCGTTCTGTGCTGATTTGGCGGGGAAGACATCCACGTCCTGGGTGGTGCCGGGATAGCCGAGGAGAATAGCGGCGCTCTTGCCGATGAAGAGATACTCAACGCCTGCTTCGTTGAATGCCCTGGCTACTTCCTGGGCTTGAAGTGGATTGAATGGCAGGCGGTCGTTCATTCGGCAGGGGCAGGCTGAAAGCCCAGATAGGCGGGCAGGTTTGCGGCACACCACTCGCGGTAGGCTGCGGTGCTGGAGAAGATGCGGGTGCCGGGCGTGTCCAAGACGGGCCGATTCACGCGGCACCAGCCGTATTTCATCCGTGTCTCCAATGGTCGGGCCATCTGGCGGCGACACTGCTCGCGGAAGGCTTGCGCGTCGGTTTCGTCGCGGTCGGTCGTCGGTTCGTGCATGGTGGGAAGGTAATCGTAAACTTTACTTTGGAAAGTCGATCTGCCAAAATACTCTGGCCGAGATATAAATGTCCACGCCCTGCTGAGTTTCGAGGGAATTGATAACAAGGCAAAAAGTGTATGTTGGCATATCGCCATGCCCGTCACTCAAACATCGCCTGTCGCGGCGAAGATTGCGTTGTTCCGCTCACTCTTTCGTGGGCGCGCGGAGGTCTATCCTCGGCGATTCGAGAGCAAGAAAACGGGGCGGGCGGGATACTCGCCAGTTTGTGGCAATGAATGGGTGCGGGGAGTCTGTGAGAAGCCGCGCATCAAGTGCAGTGATTGCTCCCACCAATGCTGGCTTCCGCTGACGGATGAGGTGGTGCGCTGGCACTTATCGGGCATGGATGATCGCGGGCAAGACTTTGTGATGGGCGTGTATCCGATGTTGTTAGATGAGCGATGTTACTTCCTCGCCGCTGACTTCGATGAAGCTAACTGGGCCGAAGATGCAGGAGCCTTCATGGAGAGTTGTGCGCGATTGAAACTACCCGCAGCATTGGAGCGATCGCGCTCAGGCAAGGGTGGTCATGTGTGGCTCTTTTTTGCAGAGGCAGTGCCTGCGGTGCTGGCTCGTAAATTGGGGGCGCATCTTCTCACGGAAACGATGGAACGCAGACCAGAAGTGGGACTGAAATCGTATGACCGATTCTTTCCGAACCAAGACACCCTACCGAGGGGCGGCTTTGGCAATCTCATCGCTCTGCCCTTGCAGAAAACGGCGCGGGATCGCGGCAATAGCGTGTTCATTGATACTGCGCTGATTCCTTATGAGGATCAATGGGCGTTCCTCGATAGCATTGAGCGCATCAGCAAAGAGCGCGTGGAGTCATTGGTTCGCACGGCTGAATCACGCGGGCGCATCATCGGTGTGCGTATCGCGTCAACGGAAGACGAAGACGATGCGGAGCCGTGGTTGGCAACGCCATCGCGTCGGCGTGATGCCTTGCCAATGGGCAAAATGCCTGAGCGCATCGAGCTGGTGATCGGTGATCAGTTATACATCCCAAAGAAGGAACTGCCGCCGTCGCTGCGCAATGCCCTCGTTCGCGTCGCCGCGTTTCAGAATCCAGAGTTCTACAAAGCGCAGGCCATGCGCTTGCCGACTTATGACAAGCCTCGCGTGATCGCCTGTGCTGAAGATCATGCATTGCACATCGGCCTGCCGCGCGGTTGTTTGAATGAAGTGCTGGAGTTGATGAAATCGCTGCACATCCAGTCCGAACTGCGCGACGAACGAGTGATTGGCCATGCGATTCATGTGAAGTTCAATGGCGCGCTGCGTGATGAACAAGCTCTTGCTGCCAAGGCGATGATCGCGCATGACACGGGCACGCTGTCTGCCACGACGGCGTTTGGCAAGACGGTGCTGGCCGCGTGGTTGATCGCCCAACGCGGAGTAAACACGCTGGTGTTGGTGCATCGTCAGCAGTTGTTGGATCAGTGGACGGAACGATTGATGCAGTTCCTCGGCCTCATCAAAAAAGACATCGGAGCCTGGAGCGGCACCCGCAAAAAGCTCACGGGCAACATCGACATCGCGCTCATGCAAAGTCTGGTGCGCAAGGGCGTGGTGAATGATCTCATCGGTAACTACGGGCATCTCATCGTTGATGAATGCCATCATCTCTCGGCGCACAGCTTTGAGCTTGTTGCGCGGCGGGCGAAGGCAAAGTTCGTGTGCGGGCTGTCTGCCACAGTCGCGCGCAAGGACGGGCATCACCCAATAATTTTTATGCAATGCGGCCCCGTGCGATATCGGGTCGATGCGCGACAGCAAGCTGCCGCGCGTCCCTTCACGCATGAAGTGCAGGTGCGCCCCACTGACTTCATCGCATCTGGCACGCCTGCGGAGGATAAGCGCATGGAGTTCCAACAACTCTGCGACAGAGTGATGCACAGCGAATCGCGCAATCGACTCATCGTCTGCGAGGTCATCGCCGCCATCAAAGCGGGGCGGACACCATTGATTCTCACCGAGCGCACAGAGCATGTGCAAATGCTCGCCAACGCCCTGCGCGCCGAAGTCGCGCATCTCATCACGCTGCAAGGCGGCATGGGTAAAAAGGCA
>JAYVQB010000067.1:0-2782 GCA_043757085.1 Verrucomicrobiota bacterium | reverse complement strand
CCACCACGCTCGACAATCTGGCCGACCTTGACCAGTCGCTCCAGCAAGTGGCCGTAAAGCGAATCTATCATTTCGATTTTGCCGGTCGTGTCGCGATAAGCGTGGCGGATGATGACGCAATTCCCCCAGCCGACCTTTACGTCCTCTGAGAGAACCACGACACCGTTGCCAATGGCATAAATGGGATCGCCCAAATCCGTATCTCCGCCGGAATTGCCATTCCAGTCCTCGCCAAGATGGCCGTTGGGCCAAAAACCACGCGCCTTGTGGTAGCCCTTCGCGTCTGGCTTGCCCACTGCATGATCAAAACCGTCCGCGAGACGGCATTGAACGGTTTCAATCGCCACTGCGGGCCAGCTCTTCAGCGTCAATGCCAGCACTACCAGCAGGCAGCATCTGCGCAGGGCATTTGGGTGGTGGTAATTGGGCGGCATGCCAGTATGAGGATAGTGCGAAGTCGTCCGCATTACATCCTAGAACGAACGAACGGCATTTGCCATGCGAACTTTCACCATTGCTAATTTATGTCTCCGCCGCCGTTCAATCTGGCTTGGATTTTTTGTTGCTTGCGGTTTGTCTGCTTGCCTCCATCATCGCCCTTCACTTTTTTTATTATGCCCCACTGGCTCAATGCAATCATCCTCGGACTCGTCGAAGGCGTCACGGAATTCATACCCGTCTCTTCCACCGCTCATCTGCTCATCGTGGAAAAATTGCTTGGCATTCATGAGGACGACCTCTTCAATATCGTTGTCCAAGGGGCCGCAGTGCTCGCCATCATTCCGCTTTTCTGGAAGCAATTCTCCAGCATGATCTTCGGCCTTGCAGAAGCAAAAAATCGCGATCTGCTGGCCAAGTTCATCATCGCCTTCGTCATCACTGGTGTGTGCGGAGTGCTTCTTAAAAAATCCGGTTTCACCCTGCCCAAGGAACTCACCCCAGTTGCCTGGGCCTTGCTGATCGGCGGCGTCATCATCTTCGCAGTCGAAGCACTCTGCCGGAAACGCAAACTGGATGACCGTTTGACTTATCCGCTCGCGGTCGCGTTCGGCATTGCACAACTCATCGCCGCAGTCCTGCCCGGCGCATCGCGTTCCGGCTCCACCATCATGCTGGCCATGCTGTTGGGAATGTCCCGTTCTGCCGCGACCGAGTTCACTTTTCTCTTGGGCGTTCCGACCATTCTAGCCGCAAGCGCCCTGGAAACCTTCAAGTCGCTGAAGACCACCGGCCTTCATACCGACAGTTGGATACACGTCGGCATCGGCTGCATTGCCTCGGCCATCTCCTCCTTCATCGTCGTGAAATGGCTCATCCGCTACGTGCAAAGCCACACCTTCAACGGCTTCGCCATATACCGGCTTGTTGTCGGAGGAGCGCTGCTGGTCTGGCTGTTGAATTAGATTACAGGGTCACGAGTCCAAAGTTGCGACCCAGCTCTTTAAATCCCAGCCTCCAGTCAAAGCGCTTCCGCTCCATGCTCGCCAGTGCGGATGCGAACCACATCACTGACATCCGAGACGAATATTTTTCCGTCGCCGATCTTGCCAGTCTTTGCGGCCTCGCTGATCACAGCCACCACGGACGCCACTTGCTCGTCTGAAACCAGAATTTCCAGCTTGGTCTTAGGCAGAAAATCCACGGTGTATTCACTCCCGCGATAAATTTCTGTGTGCCCCCGCTGGCGTCCAAACCCCTTGACCTCCGTCACAGTCATGCCCATTGCGCCTGCATCGCGCAGCGCTTCGTGAACTTCTTCGAACTTGTGGGGCTTGATGATGGCTTCGATTTTTTTCATGGTGGTAATAGTCACCTTCACGTTAAAGCGAAGTCCACCTAATGACGCAAGACAAAACAACCTGTGAGTGCAAAAATATCCCGATCCCCACTTACGGAAAACTGCTCGGTTGCGGGCAAGGAATATTACGGTTATCTAAACCAATGCTCGTTAAGAAGCTCGTTGCCCCCCTTGCCTGCGCTGTGCTGCTTGGGCTTTTTTCCAGTTGTTCCTCAACCAGCCAGCGCAGCCAAAGCTGGGACGCCCGGCTCGGTCCAGTGCCGGTCGAACGCAAAGTGACACCTGCCCAGATGCTGGCGGAGGTGCGCCTGATTCAGGACATGATCCCGCGCGGCACCTATGGCCGCCGCTACTTCCGCTCCATGAATGCGCGCTACATCACGATCCATGCCACGGAGAACCCCACGGGCGATGCCTGGCATCACGCGCTCGCCCTCAAGCGCGGCGCACTCCGCGCCCACAAACGCCCCGGTGGCAACCGCATCGGATTCCTCACCTGGCATTTCACCATCGAAGACCACGACGCCTACCAGCACCTGCCCACCAATGAACAGGGCGAGCACGCCGACTTCGACGGCCCCGGCAACAACTTCTCCATCGCCATCGAGATGTGCGAGCATCACGGCAACGATGTCGTCAAGACCATCGACAACGCCGCCAAGCTCGCCGCCTTCCTGATGTATGAACATCATCTGCCCGTGGATAACGTCGTCCCCCACTATCACTGGCGGCGCATCGGCGTCAGCCCGGAACACAAAGACTGCCCGCATTTCCTCCTCGAAAACGGGTCGCCCGGCGCCACCTGGCGCTGGTTCCTCAATCGCGTGCAAGCGCATTACTCGCGCATCGTTCCCGGTCCGACGCCGAGGATTTGAAGGCTGTCGTTTCCTGACAAAATAGAGTTATTCAGGATTTTCCAAAATCTGTCTTAACCTTCCCGCCAACTCTGGCGACAACTTTTCCAGCCACGATTCGTCGATCAAG
>JAYVQB010000066.1:0-2783 GCA_043757085.1 Verrucomicrobiota bacterium | reverse complement strand
TCAAAAATATTGTCAATCTTCGCGCCCATGACGCAGTGCAGATTTTTCAGGCCGCAGTCGCGCTGGAAAAGAATGGGGCGGCTGTCGTCCTCCTCGCTGGCGGGCAGGACGGTCTTGATCTCCCAGAGCGAGTCCTTGTAAATGCAGTCTTGCAAAAGCGGGAGATAGCGTTGTGCGTCGGCCAACATGAGGCGGTAGTTTGACTCAGGCCGTTGCGATTCCAGATAAGGGCGCAAGTCGTGGCTCTTTGTGAGCGTGTCCTGCCACGAGCCATGGGGCGTGTAGCGCACATGGCTGAGCGTGTGCAGGCCGCGCGCGGGAAAGGGCATCACGGAAAAAAATGGTCCGCACATGACGGTGATGCCGATCTGCTTCAACGGTTCCGGCATTTCAACCAGCGCCATTTCTGTGAGTTCGTGCTTCAAGCGGATGCGTGGCAGATTCGAGGCAGCGAGCAGTTCATTGATATGGCTGTAGGTGCAGTTGAAGACCTGTGCTGCGAGGATTTCCACGGTGCCGCCAGCCTCCTCCAGAGTGAGGGCGATGTCGTTTCCGCTGGCTGACAGTTTGATCGCTTTGCAATTCAATCGGATTTCCACCTTGGCGCGCTCCAGCTTTTCCAGCATCAGGTGACGGAGCTTCACGGCGTCGAAAGCATATTCGCGCACGGAGAAGACCTGCTCGATGAGCGATTCGTTGAACATCGACGTGATGCGCGACGGCGCAGGTTCGAGTGGCGCGCCAATGCGTTCCATCATGGAGCGAAACTGTGAGGCGGAGACTTTCGAGAAGCGACGGGCGATGGCGTAGTATTTCTCGAAATCATCGACGACGCATTCGCGATAGTCCTTGATCCAGCGCGGAAAGTTTACATGCGAACGCAGCGCGGTAAGCACGCTGCGCGGATAGTGATAGCCGTTGTGAATGCGCGCCTGATTGTTGTAAGACGCGCGGGTTAGAAGATCGCCCTCCTGTTCGCAGAGCAAGACTTTGCGTCCCTGTTCCGCCAAGGCTACGGCGAGGCTACAGCCATAGAAGCCGCCGCCAATGACGACGCTCGGGTAGGCTGGCCGCGTGCTCATGGAGTCGGGAAATACACACGGAGCATATTCTGCAATGCCTCATTCACCACGGGCAGTCCGCGTTGCGGGGTTTTCATTTCCAGCGAGACGGCGCCTTGATAACGCGCCTTTTTCAAAGCGGTCGCTGCTTGTTTATGAGCGTCACGATTGGGATCGAACGGTTCCAGCATCGGCTCGCTGACATGAAAATGACCGGCATAGGGCAGCAGTTCTTCCACGGCGCGCCCGACATCAGTGTCATTCATGATGAGTTCCCCCATATCGAGATTCATGCGGATGCCCGGCGAATTCACCAGTTCCACGAGCGACGCTGCTTCATTGGCAGTCTGAATAAAATCGCAGCCATAGGCCGATGGATTTGGCTCGATGCAAACTACTACGTTATGTTTCATCGCGGCCTCGCCGAGGAAGTGGAAGAACGACGTGGCCTTCGCAAGTGCGGCATCGAACGAAAGCGCTCCGCGAAGACGGTTCTTTGGCGAGCCGAAGACGAGCGCATTCGCGCCCATCCATCCCGCGAGGCGGCAGACACTCTCAAGATAATCAAGACAGGCGCGGCCATTATCGGAGCCGAAGACTTGCAGCTCCGGTTTGCCAAAGAGCAGTGCTTGAAATGCGCAAATGCTGAATCCTTGTTGATGGAGTTTTTCCGCAAAGCCGCGCGCCTCGTTTTCATCAACATGCGCGAGATCGGGCCAGTGACGAGTAGGCGCGATCTCGATGTGCTGCACGCTGGAGGCTTGCAGCATTTCGAGTGCTGCTTCATCATCTGCGGCGGGCCAGGCGATATTGGAGACAGCGGGCTTCATGATTTTTTCTCCAGACGTTCGGATTCGTCGCGCATGAATTCGCCGATCTCACGCAGCACGGTCGGGGCATCGTAGAGATAACCGCCGTGGCAGTTCCAGAGCGAGTCGTATTTGGTGCGGAAGTCATAATGCGCGGGCGCAGCGGCGTTGCTGCCTACGGCTTTATCCGGGGCGAAATTTTCTAGGATGGATTTGGTGGAAACAGGCTCGGTGGCGAGATTCAGCACGCGAAGATTTTCCTGCACCACCTTTTCCAAATCGGTGGTCAGATGTTTTAGATCATAATACTGAAATGAACTGAGTGGCTGGATGGCGTCGAGGCAATTGTCATGCAGCAGGTCGTAGATGACGTTCTTTTTCAGTCCCGGTCCGAACAGGCCCGGCAAGCGGATGATGTGATGATGGGCGAACCGGTCGCGCACGAACTCCTCAACTTTCAAGCGATGGCGGCCATAGGCGTGGTTCTCCGAGGTAGGCAGCACATCCTCGGTGACACCGTTCGGGCTGGCATAGACATCAATGGTCGAGAGCAGAATGAATCGCGCGGCTTTCACGAAGGCCAGCGGTTGGAGAAGTTTTTCAATGCCCGCCCAGTCGGCATCAGGCTCTTTGTTGGCCTTCCACTTCACGGCCTGCACGCCTGCGCAGACGATGGTGTCGAAAGTTTTACCCGCAATGTCAGCGATGTTCTTACTGTTGAACAAGGCGGAGTAATTTCCCTGCGCGGCCAAGTTTGAGCCGACGAAGCCGGTGTGTCCAATCAGTGCGGTGTTATGGGCCCAAGTGCTCATGTTGATTGGTAAAGGATGATGTCGTTCATCTGAAAGGTGCGTTCGGTGGGAATCTCCTCGAATTCGATCTCAATGCTTTTGATCGCGTGCGGCGCAGGTTT
>JAYVQB010000065.1:0-2785 GCA_043757085.1 Verrucomicrobiota bacterium | reverse complement strand
CGATGCCGTTGAGACCCGCCTTGAAATGCTCCGGGTTGTCGAGACCAAGGAGGACGTTTTGCGTTCCTTGTTCGAGACCTTCGCCCCGCTCCATGATGTGATGATGCGCCTCGAGTCGCGAGCGGCGTTGGGTAAGCTGACGCTGCAATTCATTCAACTGCTCCAACGATGAGTCGCGCTGATGGCGTTGATCGGTGATCGTCGATGAGATGTTTTTGTGCTTCTGATCAAGTTCATCACGGAGCGATTCCAGCTCGTGAAGCTGTCTCTGGATGGTGTCGAATTCCACTTGGCTGGCCTCGCGCTGCTGCGCGGCGGAGAGCTTGTCTTGCTGCAAGTTTTCGTGACGCTGACGGTCGCCGCTCAATTGAATGGTGAAGGTCTGGGCGCTGGCTTCTGCGGTCGCGATTTCGCTTTCGACGCGACGGAAAGTTTCGCGCAAACTGCGGCGGCTGGCTTCTAGCTGCTGACGCTGCGGGATGATGCTGTTGTGCGCTTGCTGGTGATCGTGAAGTGCGTTCTGACGAGTTTCCAATGCGGCGCGGATGACGGCAAATTGCTCATCGGCGGCGGCGAGTTCGCGACGCTGACGATCAATCAATTCACGACTGGAGGCGGCGTCCTCTTGGTTGCGCTGGATACGGCCTTCGAGTTCCTCGATGCGTTCTTTATTGAAGCCTGTCTTGCCCTCGGCGGTCTGGATGCGCGAGTGAAATTCCTGAGACTGCTGGCGCAGGGTGTTGATGCGGCTTTCGATTTGATGATAAGCCTCGCGCGTTTCCGTGGCCTCAGACTCGCGGGTGTGGATGCGTTGCTGCAACTCCTCGCATTGAATGCGCAAGGATTTGATCTGGTTGTCCGTCTCTGATTTTTCTGCGAGGAAGCCAGCGAAATGGTGATGGCCAAGATGGGTGTCGAGCACACGAAGGTCTTTGTGCAGTCCCTGATAGCGTTTCGCCTTCTGCGCCTGACGCTGAAGGCTGCCGATCTGGCGACCAACTTCCGCGATGATGTCGGCCACGCGGAGGAGATTGGCCTCGGTGTATTCGAGCTTGCGCAGCGCTTCTTTTTTCTGGCTCTTGAATTTTGTGATCCCAGCGGCTTCCTCGAAAACCATGCGGCGATCTTCCGGTTTCGCACTGATGAGCAAGTCGATCTTGCCTTGCTCCATAACCGAGTAGGCTGCGCGGCCAATGCCGGTTCCGGCGAGCAAATCCTGAATGTCCTTCAGGCGGCAAATGGTGCCGTTGATGCGGTATTCGCTGCGACCATCGCGGAACACGCGACGGCAGAGGGCGACCTCGTTGAAATCAACGTGCAGACCCTGCTCGCAATCCGCGAGTGTAAGGATGACTTCGGCCATGCCAACCGGTTTGCGTTTGTCGGTTCCGTTAAAGATGACATCGGCCATTTCGTCGCCGCGCAGGGCCTTGGCCGAGGTCTCGCCGAGCACCCAGCGGATGGCGTCCACGACGTTGGATTTTCCGCAGCCGTTGGGGCCGACGATGCCGGTCACGCCTTGGTGGAATTCAAAATTGGTCCTGTCAGCGAAGGACTTGAAGCCGTGGATTTCGAGCGTTTTGAGATACATGGCAGAGTGGGCGAGGAGGTTGTGAATGCGAAGCGTTTGCTGGAAAATTCTCAGTAATGAGTAAAGCCGATAAAGCGGGACTTGGGCAAGTGAAAAATGGATGAACACAAGATATTGTGGCAAATATTTTTCTGGACAACCAGATATGGTGGTCGGAGTAGGACGATTTTAAAAATCGTCGAACGTTCAACGACCTTCAAAGTCGTTCTACTCGCGCTACGCTTTGAGAAGCGCGGGTTAGAGTGGAGACTCGGCAATTCATCGCGGAGCGATACGAGGGTATCGCATGGCTCAACCCCTCGCTAAAGGCTGAAATAGCTCCGCCATGCCAGAGAAAAGTTCCGATTAACTCGTGAAGTTGGTATCACTCCACCAGCAACGCGCGGAAGCCAGCCTGCGCAAAGTGATTGTCAGTGGTCAGTGCCTCAGTAATTCCCAAGTCATTCATCACCACAAATGAGATGCAGTCCGTAAGTGACCACGCCTTGTCCATTCTTGCTGCGAAGAGATCACGACCGCGCTGCAACAGATCGGATGAGGTAGGGATGAGAGTCACATCTTTTCGTGTGCGCACCATTTGGTCGATCAACAGGAAATCCGAACGGTCATTGGCTTTGCTGAATGTGGCTCCGAGTTCAATCAGGATAAACTCAGTCGTGACCGTCTCCTGCCATGGGAGCTTTGAGGCAGCAACCGCAGTTTAATGATGCGCATCTCGCGTGCTCAGGAGTGCTTCGAAATATGAAGTGTCAGCAAAAGCCTTCATTTCTTCGGCGTGCCGTGAATGTAATGATCGTGGTTGAGCGCCATGTCTGTCGGCCAGTCACGCACACGCGCTAGTTTGAGAAGCTCCGCTGCAAAACCTGCCAGAGGAAACTCTTCTACCACCACTGTCACCTCAGCCCCTTCTGGTAGCGTCGTGCCGGAGGGTAGGACAATTCTGCCGTTTTCGACTTTGCCTTTGTAGCTCATGATTGGAAGCATAGCTGAGACAGGCTTCTCGATCAAGTTTCTTGGCTGACGTGATAATGAACCACGCGCGGCGATGGATTGCGTGATGCGCTTGATCTGCGTTCGAGCAGACCAGGGTGACAGTAAAACTTGGACAAAACTTGGACAAAACTTGGACTGCGGCAGCCCTGCTGCCGCTTTTGACAGCCAGCCTGCTGGCGTCAGTTGACGTAGCCTTCACTC
>JAYVQB010000064.1:0-2815 GCA_043757085.1 Verrucomicrobiota bacterium | reverse complement strand
TCACTGCTCGTTCATCATCAAAATCTCATCGGCACGGATGAGCGCATCTTTGCCCGTAAGCGCCCGGAAGCGGTAGTAGCCCGTCTTCTCACTGTATTCCGGTTTGCTGGCGGTCATGAATTCGCGCCCGTCGCGCAGGGTGATTTTGTAATGAGTCGTCGAACAGGACATCATCACGACAGCGGACAGGGCAAGACTGGGCCTGAGAAATTTTTCAAACATAAGCAGCGGAGTCATGCACCATTAAAACGATTCGCGCCGGGCCGCAACCTCGATAGTTTGCGCGCGCATGTCGTGGACATTTTTTCGGGAGTTCTTGTTCAATTGGAAATCAACCGGGGCCATTGCGCCTTCTTCGCAAGGCCTTGCGCGCTGCATGGTGATGGCGGCGAAGGTGGATCAAGCCCGCACCATTCTGGAGCTGGGGCCGGGCACAGGCGCCTTCACTTCGCTGATTCATTCCACAATGCCCGCAGGTGCCCGCTATCTGGGCCTGGACATGAATCCGACCTTCATTGCCCGGCTCAGCAAGCGACATCCTGATTTGCGTTTTGCGGCGGCGGCGGCACAGGATTTCGACTTCAATGGCTTTCTCAGTGAAGGCGAACAGTTTGACGCCATCATCAGTGGTCTGCCTTGGACGGCGTTTCCCGAGGCCTTGCAAATCGCCATTCTCGATCATGTGATGCCGCGCCTGAAGCCGGGTGGCGTGCTGACGACTTTCGCCTACACGGGATTTCACAGGTTGCCGAGCGGTCAGCATTTTCGGGACCTGCTTCGCAAACATTGCACCAGCCTGACGACCACACGCACAGTGTGGCTGAATCTGCCGCCAGCTTTTGTTTACGCAGCGGTCAAATAATTCAGGCTGCTCCCGTCAATCTGCCGCGCCATCAGGTGAACTGCCGTTGTTGATGAGGCCCGGCAGCACTTTACTGACCTGCGCTTTCATCTCCTTGCCGGGCTTGAAGCGCACGATGGCGCGCGCTGGAATGCGCATTTCACTGCCGGGTTTTTTTGGGTTGCGACCCACTTTCGGCTTGGTCATACGAACTTCAAAAGTCCCGAAGCGCCTCAAGGTGACTTCGTTTCCCTTTCCCAGTTCTTCCGTAATCAAGTTCAGTGCCGCCTGAAAGAGGTCGAAGGCCTGCGCCTGAGTCAGGCCGCTGCGGTTCGCGAGTTCAATCACTAGGTCGCGCTTGGTAATGGTGCCGTTGTCCATAATGCTTTGGTTCAAGTTACGAGTGCCAATTTGCTTTGCGCCACACGCTATTGCAAATGATTTCGTCGGCGCCCTCCATTTTTTACAGATTCCCGTCGTCCAGTTCCCGTGCAGTGCGGAAATGCATCTTGGCCACCTTCTCCAGCATAGCGGGACCGTGTCGGGCACTGATGACTCCCGCCGCAGCCTTCACCGCTGGGGACGCTCCTTTGGGCAGTTCGACGCCCAGCTCGGTGCCAGTTTCCTTGAGCCATTGGACAAAACCCTGCCGGGCGAAAATGGACGCCGCCGCGACTGCGGGATCGCTCTCCGCCTTGGTGCGTTGTTCGAGGAAAATAGTCTTGCCGCGTTCCTGCAAGGCGTTCTGCAGCACCCTTGGATTGGCGAACTGGTCGGACAAGGCGCGCGGACAGTCCGGCACCCGTTCGAGCAGGTTCTCGATGACCTTAGCATGGCCCCAGGCCAAGAGCTTGTTGAGGTTGCCAAATTTCAGATAGAGCGCGTTGTAACGCTCCGGGCCGATGACGATCACCTCAAAGACCAAGCCCGGAATCGTGCGCATCTGACGGGCTAGAGTTTCGATCCGTGCATCGCCGCTGATGCGTTTGCTGTCCATCACTCCCATCTCTTGCAATGCGCGCGTCACAGCCAAATCTGCGTAAACCCCCGCGATCACCAGCGGCCCGAGGAAATCTCCCTTGCCGCTTTCATCCACGCCGATGTGCGGCGTGAACCGTTCGGGATGCAGCACTTCCTCGTAACCCATTTCAGCCACGCCCAGAACTTCCGGCTCCAGCATGAACTTCACGAAATCCTCCGTGCCCTTGCCTTGCACGACCACCTTGGGGCCCTTGGCATACACAGCCACATTTACCTTCTCGCCCGCGCCAGCGAAGAGACAGTGCGGCTTCACATCCATGCGGAAGCCCCTGTCGAAGATCAGCACGCGCAGCTTCTCCGCCTGCGCGGCAGTGAGTGGTTTGGTATAGATCGTAACTGCGGACATGGACGGAATGATGAATGATGAATGACGAATGACGAATTAAATTCCAGCGAACTCGTTCATCGTTCGATATTCTTCACCAATCCAGTCATGCCCGCCTCTTCCTCGCAGCGTCATCCCTCCGCTATTGCCCGCGCACTTGAGCGATGGTTTGAAGCAAACGGGCGCGACTATCCGTGGCGGCGCACGCATGATCCGTATGCAGTTCTCGTCAGCGAGATCATGCTGCAACAGACGCAGATCGCCACCGTGCTGGACCGTGGATATTACGAACGCTGGATGAAAAAATTCCCTGACTTCAAAACTCTGGCAAGGGCAACCGAACCCGCGGTGCTTAAAGCGTGGGAAGGCTTGGGCTACTACCGCCGCGCGCGCTTCCTCCATCAGCTTGCACAGAAAGTTGTCGCAGAACACAGCGGAGTCTTCCCGCGCGACATCGTCGCGATTCGCAAACTGCCGGGCATCGGCGATTACACTGCGGGCGCGATTGCGAGCTTCGCCTTTGATGACAAGCAACCCATCGTGGATGGAAACGTCGCGCGTGTGCTTTCCCGACTTTACAACGATGCGACTCCGATTGATTCCACCGC
>JAYVQB010000063.1:0-11018 GCA_043757085.1 Verrucomicrobiota bacterium | reverse complement strand
ATGGCTCAGTCCTCCTCCTCCGCTGCATTCCGTCCGAGGCGGTATTTGATGTCGTAGTTCAGGATGAAATCCAACTCCTCCGCCGTGAACCCGTAGTGTTCCGCCAGCACCGTGTCGATTTCGTCGAGGATGGGTTTGGATTCGCCGACTCGGAACTCGTCGTAGGCAATCTTGTCGCCATCCTTTGTATTGATGGTCTTCTTCTCGGCGTTGCGCTCAAGGTCGCGCATCAGCTTTGCGCCGAGCGTTACGAGCGTCTTATCTTCAAGCGCGGCGGGTGGCACGGGGAAGCTCGTCGCGAGCGTGTCGCTGACATGGAAGCAATCGCTGTATGCGATGAAGAAGGAGTAGAAGAGACTACTTTTCAGAATCGCGCACGCGATTCGCGGATGACTTGCTTTCTTGAAATAAAGATAGCGCCCGTGGGCCGGTGCGCCGACTCGGCCATTCTTCGCGTAATGGGGCAGCCCGACGGTAGCCTTCACCCAATACTGAGCAGACTCTTGGTAGAAGACGAAGTCCTTGGTTGCACGCTGGCTCGTGGCTAGACCCAATACATGATTGGAACGTGCAAAGAGTTTCGCATAGGCGGAAACTTGCAGGTGTGAAGTCAGCTTTGGAAATTGCCCTTGTTGTATCTCCCCGTCGCCGACCTCGGCAAAGTTCGTGACGGGGAAAAGAAACTCCCGCACCGCTGATGCCCAACGGCGATAGCCCGACGACCACAAGCGTGTGTTTCCTGCTCCTCGGCGGCGTTGCAGGAGGAAAATTGTGCTTCGGCAATGTTGAAGTCCATCGAACAACTTTCCGGGTCGGTCATCGCAGGTAATCGTGGCCACGAACGATGAGTTGTTCCGAAGGAAAGTGCGGATGCTTTCCATGCGCGACGAACTCACAATGGGAAGCTGGACAATGAAGCTTAGAAAGCCACGCGGCGAAAGCATCGTCACGGAACGCTCGGTGCAAAGCGCATACAGGTTGCCACTCGACTCCGTGACGTAGTCGCGAACGGTGTAGTCTTTCTTCACGGCAGAGTATTCTTTCCATGGCGGATTGCCGATGATGACATCGAAGCCCCCGCCGTGGAGGATGCCGTAGAACTGGATGAACCAGTGGAACGGCTGGTGCGATTTCACCCACTTGGCGTAGGCGGCTTTGTCGCTCGCTTTCACGCCGTATTCGCCGGCGAGGTGATGGTTGAGTTCGTCTTCCAGCCCTTTGAGCCGCTTTTGCAGTTCCAGCTTGTCGGCGTGAGGCACGGAGCCGTCGCCCTCGGTTTGCAGTTGGCGGAATTTGGCGAAGGCATCTTCCACGTCGGCGCAGCGCGTGTTGAAGCGGGCAAAGCTGTTGAGTTCTCCCTCGTCCAATAATTTCATCTGCCCGCCGCCAAATTCTTTCATGCACTTTTGCACTTCCTCCTTGGTGGCGTAGCCGACGAGGGTATTGCCAGCGCGGATGTTGAAATCAATGTCCGGCAGTGGCTCGATGCCGAGGTTGTCGCGGGCGGGGTCCGGCTCGACCTGCGCGGCGAGTTTCAGGAACAGGCGCAGTTTGCAGATTTCCACCGCCTCTTCCATGATGTCCACGGCATAGAGGTTGTTCAGGATGATGGATTTCAGGACGAAGTAGCGGCGGTTCGGGTGCGCGGCCACGCGGGCGAGAACTTCGGTGAACTTCTTGTGGTAGTTCGGATGGGCCTTTTTCCCCGCGTCGCCCCACTCGGCAAGGAACGCTTCCATGCGGTCGAGACAGGCTTCGTAGAGCGGTTCGAGGATATTGAGCGCGGCAAAGATGAACGCTCCCGAGCCGCCGGTGGGGTCGAGGACGGTGATGGTGGTGATGGCCTGCCAGAAGGCCATGAGCAGGTCCGGGCCTTCGCAGTTCTGGAGGACATCCTGGGCGAACTGGCGGAGGTCGAGATTGAGGGTGATGAAGTCATTGATGTCGCGGACTTCGCCACCGGCCAGTTTGCCGCGCACTTCCTGATACCGCTGCCGCCGGGCGACGACTTCGCGCCAGATTTCGGTGGGCAGGGCGAAGTCGGCGGTCGCCGGTTTGTTCCACCCGCCGCGCCTGGCCACGTCCTTGACTCCGGCTTCGATTTCCTTCGGCAGCGGGAGGGCCACGCCTTTCTTGACGGCTTCGTAGATATAGCGGTCGGGATTTTCGCGGAGCAAATCCCAGACGGTCGGATGGGGAGCGCGCCCGCCCTCGGGCGCAGCGTGACGCGCCCTCGCGTCACGCACTTCAGCGCGGGAAGAGCCGTCGTCGGGGGCGACGACGGCAGCAGCCGGGGCGGCTGCGCTCCCCGAACATTCAAAGGCGACTTTGCACCTGGCGCGGGCGGCGTCGAAGAGGAACGGGAGAACGGTGTTCTTGCTGATGTATTCGGTGATGTCCTCCTTGGTGTAATACGCCCCCATCTGTTTCTGGTTGATGTATTTCTCGAAGATGTAGCCGAGGACATCGGGATTGATCTCGTTGTCGGCGCGGAGCGGGCGTTCGTCGAGATGCCACTGGTATTGGTCAAAGTAGTCGAAGATGCGCTCGAAGGCCTTGTCCGGAATCTGGATTTCCTTGCCGTAGCGTTCGGGCTTTTCGAGTTCATGCACGTCGAACAGGCCGCCGTTGAGATACGGGATGTTGCCGAGGAGCTTTTCGAGGTCGGGTGCGCGGTCCTTGCGACGCTTGCCAAAGCCTTCGTGGAAGAGGCGGAGCAGGAAGTAACGGTAGAAACTGTAGAACTTGTCCTTGCCCTGTTCCTTTTTGCAGCGGTCGAGGCGATGGCGGAGGTAGTCGTGGTCGCCGTCCAGGAAGCCTTTGCGCTGGATGAAATAGACGAACATCAGGCGGTTGAGCATGACGGAGGCATACCACTCGCGGTCGGCCACCTCGCCGATGCCATCGATGAACTTGAGGAAGGCGAGGCAGTGCGCGTCGAAGTCGCGGTAGAACGCCTTGGTGACGCGCTCGATGTCGAACGCGGCGCGGGCACCGCGCGTCACATCGGTGAGGACAAGTGTTTCCTCATCGTCGAGCGTGAAGGCGATGGCTTGAAGCTTTTGAATGAGTGCTTCGCCGGATTGTGATTTATGAAATGTATGTTCGCGGCAGGCGGCTGGTTTGCCCGGCTCGCGTTTGACCCACTGCCAGATCTGCGTGGTCTGCGCGGCGTCGGTGAAAATGATAAGATGTTCATGCGCGGCCTTGGCAACTTGCTGTTCAATTTTCCGGCGCACGGAGTATTCCGGCAAATGCTCTCCTGCGGAAATGGCACAGCGGTAGGCGATCATGCCGCGCTTCTGGGCGACCGCCTGAAGTGTGTGCGACTGGCCGGCGAATTGGATTTCGAGCGACGCCTTGTGATGATCCCAGCCGAGTTCGTCAATGAACAGGGTGCGGAAGTCGAAGCTTTGTAGCAATGGGCAGCAGCGGGCGCGGTCGAGTAGCATGGGCAGGAATTAGGCAAAGGGATTGAGCGACGTGATGCCCTCGATGGCGGTGAAGTCCTTCACATTTTCCGTGAGAATGAGGGGGATGGCCTCGCGGAGCATAAGGGCAGCCAGTTGGCGGTCGAAGTAGCGCTGGCGCGTCACTTGGCCAGCGACGCAGAGATCGAGAGCGGTGTGGATGCTTTCCAACGTAAGGGGCAAGACAGTCAAGCGGCGCAAGCGGGAGAGCGATAGGATTTTTTCACGGGCAAGGGCGGGGGTGTCGGGAGGTTGGTTTTTCGGCCCGGTGAGATTAGGAAACATTTCGGCTAGGTTTTGCACGGAAACGAATAGCTCCACATCAGGACGGTGGCGGAGCGAAAGCACCTCAAGCGCCTTGGCATGGCGAGGATCAGCGGCGAGCGTGGCGTAGATGAGCACATTGGTATCGACTAAGATGCGCCCAGTGCAGTCATCAACGGTCATAGGTTTCCTCTCGGCTGAAATTCCCGATAAACCGCCCTGCCGTCGCCACGATCTCATCATCGTGGCTGCCGCGCTTGCGTAAGAATTCTTCTAACGCGAGTTCGATGATCTGGCTGCGCGAGCGGCGTTCTTGGTGCCCAATTCGATTCACGTCGGCCAAAAGATCACTGTCGATTGTAGCACTGATATGGGATTTCATGGCATACAAGTATTACAATTAAGGGATATCGTCAACTATGGTCGGCGCTCAAGCCAAGAGAGCAAATGATCTGGGGTTCATGGCTCTGCTCTTCCTCATGGATGATGCAAAGACGGTCGTCGTCGCGCAAGTTCATGACCAGATCGGCAAGTCCCTCATCCAGAATGCCGGAACGGAGCTGGCGGTTAAGCACATCGGTGGCTGACTGTCGCAAGGGGAACCGGTAAATTTCTTCGATGGCTTTCGCCAGCGGAGGGGTGTCAAAAAGTGTGTCTTTGATCTTATCAGCATAGCGTTTGAGGCGCTCATAAGTGCGGAAACGGGCACCTGACGGACGGCCAAGCTGCCCGCCCACGGTTTTTTCTTCGGCGACGATCATCTCCGCACCTTTAAGGACAAGAGAGTGGTGATCCTCCTGCCGCGGCAGTGCAGGCGTATCAGGAGTGCACTCGGCGGCGCGCAGAACATCGAACTGAGACTGAGTGACGTTATTGCCATCTTTATCCACCCAGGCGAGAGCGTCGTTCCCCTCAGCCGTGCGGAGATAGACCAGCACTCCGGGTGGCTTCTTCGGAGCAGGCGCGTGTGCTTTGGTAGAGAAGACAACCTCTGGCAGGGCCTCAATGGTGCTTTTGAGCAATGGATCTGCTTCGGTGGCGTTTTTCCAAATCTGGTAAGCATAGGAGGCGAGGTCCACCTCGCTGTCGGCATCGCCATCGAGAATGCCAGACTTTTCATGATAGAGATCCAGTAGCTTCTGCTTCTCACCATCATCTTCAAAGAAGGCTTCATCAGTGCCAACGACCTCGGCATTTTCCTTCAAGCGCAGACGGACGCGAGAGCGGAGCTTGATGAGTCTTTCAACTCCATCAGCGGGAAGAAACGAGTAACAAAGTATCTTGTCCGATTTCTGGCCGATGCGGTCCACGCGGCCAGCACGCTGGATGAGCCGAATGATGGCCCAGGGCAGGTCGTAGTTCACAATGACTGAGGCGTCCTGAAGGTTCTGGCCTTCACTGAGGACGTCCGTGGCGATGAGCACGCGAAGTTCATTCTCCGGGAGGAAGGCGGAATTGGTTTTGTTAGAGTCATGCCGGTTACTGGTCGGGCTGAAGCGCCAAGCGTAGCCGGTGGGGTCTTCGGAATCTCCGGTTACACCTGCGAGCCGTTGGATGCCACGGGTGCGAAGTTGCGCGGCAAGATAACGAACTGTGTCGGCGAACTGAGTGAAGACGAGAACCTTTTCCTTGGGATGGCTTTTACTTAGGAGCTTGAAAAGAGCATCGAGTTTGGCATCTGACTCTGGCTTCCAATCACCACAGCGGTTCAGGACTTCCATTAAGCAGGCACCATCGCTTTTGAGATCGTCCGCGAGAGGTTCGACAAACAGGGCGGGGCGCAGCCATTTGAACCGGCTCTTATATTGAGTAGCGTAAAGCTCATAAACTTCAGCCGCACGCTTCTTGAAAGCGGATACCGTGGCCAGATTGAGTGATTCCGTGGGCTGGGATTGCTCGTCCTCATCTTCATCGAAAAGTTCAGCATTTGCGCTTTGGTCGTCGGGGTCCTCGTCGTAGCTGCCTGAGTCTAAAAGACCAGAATCTTGCGTGCCGATGGGAAGGGGCAGTTCGTGCTCGATTGCGTGAAGAAAGATATAGTTCCGCAGAATGTGCCGCTCGATGGACTGCTGAAAAGCTTCACCGCTGCTTTCGAGGCGCTTGAAAAGATTGGTCCTACAGAAACCCATGAGACGTTTTCCGGCGCGGGAAAGAAATTCTATTTGCTTGGCCTCGCCCGTCCTCGGTGGATTGTGAGGCGTGGAGGCGACGTAGTTGCCAAGACCGTAGCGCGGAAGGTTTAGCGCGTTAATGGCGGCGACCACATCCGGGGCGTAAAGGCGGGCATATTGATCGTCGGGGTTCTTGTCATCAATTTTGACTTTGACCGTCTTGGGAATTCGGTCGGGGAAATAGGACCGGCTGCCATCTTCAAAAGTAAGAAACCTGCGGCCTGTATCCGGGTCCAGAGTGGCATAATTCTCCTGAATGAAGCTCCGAGTGCGGCGGACCATATAAAGGCGCATCAACTCGCGCCAGTCGTCTGCGTGCTCGCTCTTCTCGAATGCAGCGAGTGAGCGGACAGGACATTGATGCCTGCGAATGAACTCTGTTTCGCCGAGGTCGCGCAGCAGTTGCTCCGGTCGGACTCCGATATCCTTATCTTCCAGCACGAAGAGTCGGAGCTGGTTCGACAGATCAAGGTAGGTCTTGTTGTAAGGGGTAGCGGAGAGAAGAATGCACCGGCTTTCATTCTCCTGGATGTATTCCTGGATCGCCCGGTAACGCTTGCCGGCCCGGTTTCGCAAATTGTGGCTTTCGTCAATGAGCACAATGCGGTATCGGCGCAGGCTTGGGAGTTCACGCACCGCTTTGCTGATTGAAAGCACCTTGGCCAAGAGACGGTATTCCGCGACGTGATCCTCCCACATCTTAACCAGGTTTTTTGGACAGAGGATGAGGGTCTCAGTGAAATGATCATCTTGAAAAACCTTTGCGAGCGCTGTTGCCATCAGAGTTTTTCCCAGCCCTACAACGTCACCGATGAGAACACCGCCGCGCTTGTTCAAATGATGGGCGGCAATTTTTACAGCTGCCACTTGATAATCGAACAGGCGATTGCCAAACTCAGGCGGAATACGGAATTCAGTGAGGCCGGCACGCGCCTCCTGCGCAAGGTGGTAGGCGATTTTGACGTAAATATGATAAGGCGGTATCACCTCTTCACGGGCCCAGCTTTCCTCGATGACTTGTATAAGTTCTTTGGTGATATCCACGCACCATTTATCGCTCCAACGGTCGTTGAACCATTTGGCGAGCTTCTGCGTCGCATCGTGATCGAGAACGTCCACATTGAGTTCGCCCTGCTTGGACAGACCGGAGAATGTGAGATTGCTGGAGCCAAGAAAGCCGGTGATGGGATTGTTCGGATCAGGCCTGAAGCAGAGGTAGAGCTTAGCGTGCAGAGTGTGGCGAAGGAAGAGCCTGACCACGACCTTGCCTTCTTTGAGTTGAGCTGCGAGGCGTCGCAATCCCGCTTCGTCAGCATTGGTAGGAACGCCCAGAGTTAGCTGCTTACGGAATTCCTCAGCGAGCTTCTTTTTCAGCCGGAGTGCGGTTTGTCCGTCCAGCAAGTCCTCGGTCTTCGTCAGGCTAAGGGCATCGCGCAGTTCATCTTGGGGGAGCCGCTGCATTCCGACCAGAAGACGGCATTGATTGCCTGCTCCGCCGCTCCAATTATCAATCAAAGCATCAATGGCTTTCCAGCCACGAAGGTTGAAGTAGCCCACGCAAAAGTCGGAACGCTCGGAGATTTCGAGCGTCTGCCGCAACGTGGGCAGGAGTTCGAGATCAATGTTATCAAAGATGCGAGGCATTGGCGTGTGAAGGCTATTTCATTTTTTGCCGATGGCTGCAAAATTTCCCGACACTTCTTCCATCACCACCGTGTAGGTCAAGTTGTGATGTGCAAGACTTCGGGGAGAAAATCATCGTCGAAGCCCACTCCGCGAACGCGAAGGGGAAAGTCCAGTAGATTTATGTCATGTGACGTTTAATCATGAATCGACAGTCAGTTCCTTGCATGGGTGCAAGAGACTTGCCTCCATTTCGGTGATCGAGGCTTTGGCGGATCAGCTTCTCGCTTGGCATGAAGGCCGCGATACGCAAGATGCATGAACTTCCGCTGGCGGTCCGCTGAAATCGACCTCATGATGGCGGACGAATGGCGGAATGGAAATTGCACTTTTGGAACTGGGATGAGCCGGTGCTTTTGAAAGCCGTGAAGGAACTCACGCGCGGCTGGAGCGGCGGCGCACTTGATCTCGCAAAGACTGTCATCATCGTGCCCACGGGTGAGGCGGTCAGGAGACTGCGGGAAGCTTTGGCATTGCATGTCTCAGAAAAAAATGGCGCTGTCTTTGCGCCGTATGTCTGGCATCCCGAATTGGCAGTGACCCAAAATGTGCGCATGGAGGGCATCGCCTCCACGCTCTGTGAAAAACTCGCATGGTCGCGTGCACTAATGGATGCCGACCTCGCAACGTTGACCGCATTGTTTCCCAATCCGCCCGAGGAGAAATCGCCCATCTGGGCGGCTTCAGTGGCCAAGACTTTGCATGGTCTAAGACACACACTTGGGGCGGGTGGGCTGACGATAAAAGATGTGGGGCAATTGCCCGTTGGAATGGAACATGATTCGCGCTGGGATGATCTGGTCAGGCTGGAAGCTGCTTATCTGAATATCATTCGTCAATGGAACAAGGAAGACATGCAGGAAGCAAAATGTGTCGCCGCGAGTCTGGCAGAACTTCCTGAGGGAGTAGAGCGGGTGCTGGTGTTTGCCGTTCCCGATGCGCCGGAATTGTTCCGTCGCTGGTTGGCGGGAGTTTCAGCAACGCGGAGTGTGGAGATTTTTGTTCATGCGCCAGAAGACGCGAGGACTGGCTTTGATCAGCATGGTGCGCCATTGGTTTCGACATGGGGAGAAGACGCCGGAGTGGTGCTTCCTTTGGCTGAAACGCAAATACATCGCGCTTCTGGGCCGGAAGATCAGGCGCGTCTTGCGGCATCGCTTTTGCAAAAGCTGGCGACGCGCGGTTGCAATGTCGCTGTTGGCTCGGCAGACCCACTACTTAACAGCGTCTTGGCGGGAATTTTTAACATGGGCGGTGCGCGGGTTTACAATCCCGCGGGGCGCGCGGCGCGGCAACATGTCATGGTGCAAGTGCTCAGGGACGGATGGCGAGCGAAACATCAGCCCGCATGGCGCGCATGGCTGCCATTTCTCAGGCATCACGATGTCCTCACGGCGGTGAGCGCCGAGACTGGAACCTTGCCAGTCGTGATCTTGGAAATGATTGATGACTTTCATCAACAACATCTCCCTGCGACTCTGGAGGATGCATTAACTCTGAGTCATGCGGATGTGGAATTCAAAGAACTTCACGCAGTGCTCGCGATCATCGTCGCGCGCAGTGAACTGTGGGCGCAGTCATCATCCGCCGATGGGGTGCGGGCCTTTTTAGAATGGATTTATGGCGCGCGTGACTTCGATACTTCGTTAGAGAGTGACCGGGATTTTGGAGACTTGTGCAGTGAGGCGATTCATCTGGCGGGAGAAGTGGATGTCATGGGCGGCGGTGAGGGATGGTTCAGCATGGCGCTGGATGCGCTGGAGGAACGGCCACTCGGTGATCTGCATGGCGAGGCCGATCTGGTGCTGCATGGCTGGTTGGAGCTTTTGTGGGAACCGGCGCGGGGGCTGGTTATCGCCGGATTTAATGATGAGCAAGTTCCTGGAATCGTGACGGTGGATCCATTCCTGCCAGATCATGTTCGCGAAAAACTGGGGCTATCCTGTCAGTCTCGACGCCGGGCGCGTGACGCTTATTTGCTGCGCGCGATGCATGAGCAACGCCGCGCTGATGAAGGTCTGCATGTCATCTTTGGTCATGTGAACGCCGAGGGTGACGTGCTGCGTCCATCGCGATTGTTGCTGGATTGCACTGACAATAATTTACCGTCGCGCGTGAAATATCTTTTCCCCGATGAGCTTGCCCATGCGCCGACCATCGCGCGCCCCGGTCGCTCGTTGGCGTTTGCGCTCCAGCCTGAATTTACACCGTGGAAGAAAAATTCAGTTTCGCCGTCTGACCTCAAATCCTATCTGGCGTGTCCGTTCCGTTTTTATCTGGCGAAAGTGCTGCGGCTCAAAGAAGTGGACAGCGGGCAGCGTGAACTTTCAGCGGCAGACATGGGTAACATCATGCATGAAGTCTTGAGAGCTTTTGCTTGCTACGAGGAGATGAAGGATTCGCGTCATGTCGGAGATATGGCGGGCTGGCTCGTGTCTGAACTTGAAAAACGAATAACGGCTGGCTATGGCGCGCAGCCCTTGTTTTCCATCGCGCTACAGATGGAGTCCATGTGCCAGCGCTTGCGCAAATTTGCCGAGGTGCAGGCGGGCTTGCGCGAGGAAGGCTGGCGGATTATTGCGGCGGAGGAGCGGATCACGCCTGAATGGGACATCAGGCTCGGAGATGTCATCTTGAGCGGGAAAATTGATCGCATAGATCGGAACGACAAGACCGGGGCGATTCGTGTTATTGATTACAAAACATCCGCTTCTGAGCGTGGGCCGGTCGGCGGACATGTAAAAAAAGCCAGTCTGAGTGATCTGGAAAATGAGCAGATGCAATGGCAGTGTTTCGATGATGCGCAGGGCAAGCCGCAGCGCTGGGTGGACTTGCAGCTTCCGCTCTATGCGCTCGCAGCAACGAAGAAGTGGCCTGATGCGACCTCGGTCGATGCGGCTTACATTTGTCTCCCCGCCACGGTGGAAGGTATTGAATTAAAAGTATGGAAACGTGAGGCGAAATCCGGTGCGACATGGAATGATGAATTGCTGGCTTCCGCAAATTGGTGCGCGAAAGAAGCGGTGCGTCGCATGAGCGCGGGGATATTCTGGCCGCCTGCTGAAGACATGGCGTATGATGATTTCGCAGACTTGTTGCTCGGTGATGCCAGTGCCGCTGTGCTTGAACAAAATGCATGGAGGGCGATCCCATGAAGACCTTGCAAAACGAAATCATCCGGGCGTCCGCCGGTTCCGGCAAGACTTGGTGCCTAGTGCGGCGCTATCTCTGGTTGCTGGCCAATGGCGCGGAGCCAGAGCGAATCGCAGCCATGACCTTCACGCGGAAAGCGGCTGGAGAATTCTTTGAGCGCATCCTGCAAAAGCTCGCGGAGATCGCCACGGAACCGGCGCTGGCGAAAGGTTACGTGGATGAGATAAGCGGCGAACGCGCGGTGACGCTGTTGCGAAAAATTTTGCGAAGAATGGAT
>JAYVQB010000062.1:0-2817 GCA_043757085.1 Verrucomicrobiota bacterium | reverse complement strand
TCTGGCCTTCCCGCTGGTGCAGAAAAAATCCCTGATGGGCGTGGGCAAGATTGAGAAGGGCGATGAAACCGATCTCACTGCGCAAATCTCCGGCAAGCCCGCGCACTTACTGGTGCCGCAGATGGGAGACGGGGCGTTGATCGCCGATGAGTCGGGCACGGTGCATTATTTTTTCCTGAATGACGGCAAGCTCGAGAAACGGCAGGAGTTCAAGCCCTTCGGCGATACCAAGTCGCCGGACATCGCCTCGATGGATTTCGTCTTCGGCGATGTCTCGATTGTCTTTACGAATTCAGTGGGAGATTCCCGCATGTTCAGCCTGTTGATTCCTGAGGGCGGCGACAGGCGCATCTATGTTCAGACCAAAACTTTTCCTGCACTCGCTCGTGGTGCGGAATTTTTCTGCGCCAGCCAGAGGAACAAATCCTATCTCGTCGGCGGCGGTGATTTTGCTTCATTGCGACACGCAACAACGGAAGATGTGCGTTGGGAACAAAGGCTTCCATTTCAAGCCGCCGCTGCAACGGTGGACGGAAAATTTGAGCATATCATTTTTCTCGGCACCGATGGCAAGCTCCGGCTCTATGTCCTGAACGATCCGCACCCGGAAGCTGGATGGAAAGCATACTTCGGCAAGGTCTGGTATGAAGGCGCGAACAAGCCCAAGTATGAATGGCAGTCCACGGGCGGCTCTGATGAATTCGAGCCTAAGCTCTCGCTCACGCCTCTGATTCACGGCACGCTCAAAGGCACATTTTGGGCCATGATATTCTCGGTTCCGGTCGCGCTACTGGCCGCAGTTTATGCCGCTCAGTTTCTACATCCCGATGTTAAGCGCATCGTGAAACCTGCGATGGAAATCATGGCTTCGCTGCCATCGGTCGTGCTTGGCTTTCTCGCGGCACTCTGGCTCGCTCCCATCTTGGAGACACGCGTGGTTTCCTTCTTTCTCGTCTGCATCGGAGTGCCTGCCTCGGCCATGCTCGCGGGCGTCATCTGGGCGCGACTGCCTGTGCGCACGCGCGCCCGATTGAAGCAGGGCCGGGAGTGGTTGGTCTTCATTCCGATCATGTTCATCACGGCCTTCGTCATGTGGCAACTGGGGCCGTTGATTGAGTCGCTCGTCTGTGTCGTTACTGATCCTGCAACGGGAAAGCAAACCGCTGACTTCCGACTCTGGTGGCCGAAGGTTACTGGCTGCGGTTTCGATCAGCGCAATTCTCTCGTCGTTGGTTTCATGATGGGCTTTGCCGTTATTCCGGTGCTGTTCACCATCGCGGAAGATGCGATCTCAAACGTCCCGAGTTCGATCATCGCCGCGTCCCATGCCCTCGGTGCCAGCCGCTGGCAAACGGTGCGTCGCGTGGTGTTGCCCGTCGCTTCAGCGGGAATTTTCTCCGCCTTGATGATTGGCCTTGGCCGTGCGGTGGGCGAGACGATGATCGTCGTGATGGCCACCGGCAACACGCCCATCATGGAGTGGAATCTTTTCAACGGCATGAGAACACTCGCTGCGAATATCGCTGTCGAATTGCCGGAGGCATCGGTGCATTCCACGCATTACCGCACGCTGTTCCTCGGCGCGATGATGTTGTTTGTCCTCACTTTCATCCTCAACACGGCGGCGGAAGTTCTTCGCACGCGCTTGAGAGAAAAATTCAAAATGTCCTGATCGCGCATGGCTCCTTTGTTCAAAGCAAAACCAGCACCGCCGCGCGGTGAATCATTCGTCTGGCTCACGGCCATGGGACTGGCGGTCGGTGTCACGATGGTGGCGGGCCTGATGCTGCTCATCTTCACGCATGGCATCTCGGTGTTCTGGCCGCCGCGCGTGACTGAGTTTGAGTTGAAAGATGGGAAAACCAAAATTGCCGGCGACATCACCCGCGAGCAAGTCAGGGCGGATGGAGCCCATGAGTTGCAGCTTCACATTGGAAACAAAGATGCCTACGGCTTGGGCTATCGTTTCGTCTCGCGGAGCGAAATCGTCAGCGAGAGCGAACCGAAGGACATCATGGTGGCTGAGCGCATCGAGTATGGGAACGCCATCCTTCACCCCGTGTCATTGGAAATGAAGCAAGGCGGCACCTTGGCGGCAACTTCACCTGAGTTTGAGAGCAACCTGCTGCGTCTGGTGGTAGGGGCAGAGCAACGACGCAAAAAAATTGAGAAGATCGAGAAGTCCGAGATCGGCAAAATCAACAGCAAGATGACCGCGCATGATCTCGATCTCCGCGTATTGGATCGCGATGGAAATCAGGATGCCGCAACTCTTGAGTCCAAGAAAAAGAGCATCAAGGAATCACAGGCGGCGTTGCAGAAAGAATATGAAACTCTTGCCGCGCAGGCCAAAGAACTGCGCGCGCAACAGTCTGAAAATACGCTGCACTACCGGCTGTCCTCCGGTGAAGAGCGCACGCAAGTTATTGGCGACATCGTAAAATTCTATTACCCGAACCGACTCAGTTTCACAGACCGGGTCGGCGTTTTCTTCAGTCACATCGGGGCTTTCCTCTCGCAGGATCCACGCGAAGCGAATACCGAGGGCGGCATTTTCCCGGCCATCTTTGGCACCTTCGTGATGACCTTGATGATGAGCGTTCTGGTGACGCCATTCGGTGTCATCGCCGCGATATACCTGCGAGAATATGCCCGGCAGGGATTCATCGTGCGCACGGTGCGCATCTCGGTGAACAATCTAGCGGGCGTGCCGTCCATTGTCTTTGGCGTGTTTGGTCTCGGCTTCTTCGTCTATCTGGTGGGCAAGGGAATAGATGATCACTTTTTTTCAAATTCATTGCCCACTCCGACCTTCGG
>JAYVQB010000061.1:0-11042 GCA_043757085.1 Verrucomicrobiota bacterium | reverse complement strand
GTGCCGCACGCATGGAACCAGCGGCAAATAGCGGATTGCTCGCAACTTGTGGTCATGCTCGCCAAGAAGACCGTGGGCGAAGCGGACATCGACAAGTTGATTCATCGAATCGTTGAAGTTCGCGGTGGCACGGCGGATGCGCTGGCTGCTTACAAGGGCATGATGATGGGCAGCCTCGCGCAAGCCACGCCGGAGTTTATCATCGAATGGGCGAAGAAGCAGACCTACATCGCGCTCGGCCAGTTCATGGGCGCGGCGGCAGCGCTCGGTATCGACACTTGCCCGATGGAAGGTTTCGTCGCGCCGAAGTTCGACGAGATCCTCGCTCTCAATGCCACCGATTACACCACGGCGGTGCTTTGTCCCGCAGGCTATCGCTCGACAGAAGACAAATACGCAGTGCTGCCAAAAGTGCGCTACAAGGCTGAAGATGTGATCGAGCATAGATGAAATGACTCGACAGAATTAACAAAATGAAAGGGAATTGTAAACGGTAAGCCCTGTGAGGCTTTTCAAAAACAATTCTGTCGAATTCTGTTAATTTTGTCCGATTATTCGTCTCATGCCCCTAACGCTCGCGAAACTCACCTGCGGCATCATCTACACGGATTCCTTCCGTGAATGGATCAAACTACGCCAGGAAGCAGAATCGAGGGCGCATCCTCACCGCGTGTTGACCTTGGATTACGTCCGCTGTGCCAGCGGACCGCAGCGTGGTCGCGCCTGGTGTCAGGTGCATTGGCTGCCGGAAGATGCCGCGCCGAGACATCAGGTTTTTGTCATCGACGGCGTCTCCATTCATTTTCCGAAGAACACCCAGATCGGACTGCGCGAGCGCTGCCTCGACTGCCGAAATGGCCAGATCGTGGTTATTCCGTGACAAATGCGTCACCGACTTGTGCGGAATGCATATTTTTCTTTGGCGCATATACTGGTTCTGCTAGTGTTCTGTTCGCCTCCGGCATTTTGCGAAAGGCATTACTATCAAAGAGTTCCGTCAAATTCGGGTCGCCTGACTGGTGGCGGTAGCGTGCCTGAATCAAAAAGGTCTCCGCTACATCCAGCTTTTAATTTCCTAATAATGTCACTGGTTCTCGGCATCAATGCTTATCACGGCGACTCCTCCGCCGCCATCGTGCGCGACGGCGTCCTCATCGCCGCCATCGAAGAAGAGCGGCTTAACCGCATCAAGCACTGGGCGGGACTCCCGGTCGAATCCATGAAATTCTGCCTGCGCGAAGCCGGCATTAAGTTCAGCGACTTGGAGCACATCGCCATCAACCTTGATCCAAAGGTCAACCACGGTCGCCGCCTCCTGCATGTGCTCAAACATCTGCCCTCGCCGAAACTGCTTTGGGAGCGCGTGAAAAAACTCGGCAAAACGCGCGGAGTGGGTGAATCCATTGCCGCTGCTTTCCCCGGCGAGCCGATGAAGGCGCAGATGCATCACATCGAGCATCATCTCGCGCACTTGGCTTCATCCTATCTGTGCAGTCCCTTTGATGAGGCGGTGAATCTTTCCATTGATGGCATGGGCGATTTCGCCAGTGCCGCATGGGGTATGGGACGGGGTCAATCGCTCGACGTGGACGGGCGCGTTTACTTCCCACATTCACTGGGAATTTTTTATTCCGCGCTAACGCAATGGCTCGGCTTCCCGCACTACGGTGACGAATACAAAGTCATGGGTCTCGCGCCCTACGGCGAACCGAAATTCACGGACTTGATGCGTCAGATCGTCCTCGTGAAAGAGGATGGCACCTACGAGCTGGCCTTGAAATACTTCCGCCATCACCGCGAGTCCGTAGCCTACACCTGGGACAAAGGCTCGCCAGAGGTCGGCACCCTATTTGCCCCCGAACTGGAAAAACTTCTCGGTCCCGCGCGCCAAAAAGGCGAGCCGCTCGAACAGCGGCACAAGGACATCGCCCGCAGCGTGCAAGCCATGTATGAGGAAGCGTTCTTCGCACTGCTGGCCGCGTTGCATAAAAAATACGGCAGCGACAATCTCACGCTCAGCGGCGGTTGCGCCATGAACTCCGTCGCCAACGGCAAAGTCTATGCGCGCAGTCCCTTCAAGCGCGTTTATATCCAAAGCGCCGCCGGTGATGCTGGCGGAGCCATCGGCGCGGCCTTGATCGTCGCGCAACAACTCAACGGTGAACGGAAAACGGAAAACGGAAAACGTTTCCACATGAACCACGCCTATTACGGGCCGCAGTTCAGCGAAGACGAATACGCCGCCTTGCTCAATTCTCACATGCAAGAACTCAAGACAGCCGGATGCAGCATCACCAAGTTCGACAATCAGGACGATCTCTGCCGCACCACCGCGCAAGCCATCAGCGAAGGTAAGGTCATCGGCTGGTTCCAAGGTCGCCTCGAATGGGGGCCGCGCGCGCTGGGCAATCGCTCCATCCTCGGCGACCCTCGCCGTGCGAACATGAAGGACATCCTCAACGAAAAGATCAAACGCCGCGAAAGCTTCCGCCCCTTCGCGCCCAGCATCTTGCGCGAAGATGTCGCCGCGTGGTTCGAGACGGACGACGATGTTCCGTTCATGATGCAAGTCTTCCAAGTCCGCGCCGAACAGCGCGAAAAAATCCCCGCCGTGACCCACGCCGATGGCTCAGGCCGCTTGCAGACCGTGTTCCGCGAGACCAATCCGCTTTATCATCACCTCATCAGTCACTTCCGCGAACTCACTTCCGTGCCAATGGTGCTGAACACCTCGTTCAACGAAAACGAACCCGTCGTCTGCCGCCCGCAGGAAGCGCTCGACTGTTTCCTCCGCACGAAAATGGACGTGCTGGTGTTGGGTAACTCGATGGTCTGCCGCTAAAATTATGTCTGCTCCTCAAGAACTCATCATCGAAGCTGGCCGCTCAGAGGCCCATTACTGGCGTGATCTCTGGCGCTATCGGGAGCTTTTTGGCTTCCTCGCCTGGCGCGATATTCTCGTGCGCTACAAGCAAACTGTCATCGGCGTGGCATGGGCCGTCATCCGCCCGCTGCTTACCATTTTGATTGGAGCCGGCATCTTTGGCAGCCTGGCCAAGCTCCCTTCCGACGGTGTGCCGTATGCGGTGATGGTCTGCGCGGGAACGCTCCCGTGGTATTTTTTTGCCAGCGCCTTGAGCGAATCCGCCGGTAGTCTGGTGGGCAATGCCAACTTGATTTCCAAGATCTATTTCCCACGCATGATCCTGCCCGCCAGTGCCGTGGTCGTAGCCTTCGTGGACTTCGCCATTTCGCTGGTTATTCTTGCGGGCTTGATGGCGTTCTATCATGTGATGCCCACCTGGCGCCTGCTGACGCTGCCGCTTTTCATTCTGCTGGCCTTCCTCAGTGCCATGGGTCCGGGCCTGCTCTTCACGGCATTGAATGTAAAGTATCGCGACTTCCGTTATATCATACCGTTTGTCGTGCAGTTCGGGCAGTTCATCTCCCCCGTCTTTTACAGCACCACCGCGATTCAGGAAAAATATGGCGACTTGGGTCGCACCATCGTGGCACTCAATCCCGTGGTTGGCGTGATCGACGGCTTCCGCTGGGCTATATGCGGCACCACGCAGCTCCATTGGGAGAGTTTCGCCCTCTCCACCACGCTGAGCATGACGCTTCTTGTGATCGGCGTGTGGTATTTCCGCAAGACCGAGAAGACATTTGCGGATGTGATTTAGCCAACCCGCATCATCAAGCCGATGCCGCCTCTCCGTGCTTTACTGCATCCTGCCTATGCATGGCGTTTTCTTAAATTAAGGCTGCTGAACTTTTACCTGAAAAAGAATCCGAACGAGCGCGGCAGATCCCTTTTCCCGCCGGGACACTTATGCTGCGCGCCTTTTTGACCGGCAACAATGAATATGAAATCCGCGCGTTCAACAGTTACGCAGGCGCCGTTTTCCCTTCCACATTCTGGGATAACCTGCCCGCCTTCCGCCAGAACAGTGGAGGAAGTTTTTGGATGCAGCGTTGCAATAAATAAATCATGACCCCGCTCCTAGCTTGGTCCTATGACACCATCCTGGCCAAACGATCCGGCTATCACGTTCTCGCGGATTACATGACAGGGGCAGAACTGGTGACCGCGCCCCGCGATGATCCATCCAGTGCGATTGCCCTTCTCCGCACCCGGATACTAAGGAGGTTTTCGTTCTCGAGATGGTGTGCAGGCGGAAGTTTTGCAATGGAACGCCAAGTTTCGCTTCGAATAAAAGCCGGCTTCACAGGCCCAGCCCATCTTCTCTGGTGTGATCGCGATCTCGGCTTTCTGGATCTAAAACTCAACAGGCAACTAAATCCATTGATTGGCACCTTCCATCAATGCCCGCGCGATCTAGACATCGCCGTTCGCCGACGCTCCGCTTTGAAAAAATTCGCCGCAATCATTGTGATGAGTGAATCCCAACGCCCATATTTTCTTGATAACGGAGTCCCTGATGAGCGCATCCATCGCATTCTGCACGGGGTTGATACGGATTACTTCCGGCCTCAAACACATGAGTTGCCGGAAAGCTTTGTCGCACTGGCCGTTGGCGGAACACGCCGGGATTTTCCTCTGTTGCGGGAAGTGGCCGTTGCCATGCGCGATAATCCTGCGATTCGCATCGAGATCGTGGGTCCGAGTGACAAGAAAAAACTTTTCGCTGATCTGCCCAACGTCCTGTTTCATAACCACCTCAGCGATGAAATGTTGCTGGAGAAATATCGCAGTGCCTCGTGTCTGCTGCATCTGGCGGAGGAGGCCACGGCCAACAATGTTCTCCTTGAAGCCCTGGCCTGCGGTCTCCCGGTGATCACCCAGCGCGTGGGTGGCATCCCGGAATATGTCAATGAAGCCTGCGCCGTCACGTGTCCCCCGGCAGACGGCGTCGCGGTGGTTGCGGCCTTGCGCTCACTGTGCGCGTCACCATCCCGGCAATCGGAGATGCGACACGCTGCACGCGCTCATGCTCTGAGCCTTGGCTGGCGTATCATAGCCGGCCATACCAAACAACTTTATCAGAGCCTGAACTGAGTGCGCATCTTGATGGCTATGCATGGCCTGCCACTGGGCGGCGCGGAAAAATTCTTTGTGCGACTGGCACGCGCACTTAGCGCAAATCATGACATCACCTGCTATGTTCCCTGTCTGCGAGGTGGTGATGCCGCTCTGGCCGGACAGTTGCGCGATCTTCGCGTGATATCGGTTCCGGGATTTGGACGCTGCGGTTACCACATCTTCTACAAACTCACGCTGATGCTCCGGCAAATGTTCCCCGAATGTGATCTTGAAGCTGCATTGCATAATAAAATGCTCGCGCGCCTGCATCGCAAACACAGCTTTGACATCGTGAACCCGCACCTCATGGAAGCCACGCGCCAGACCTGCCAGGCCTTCCGCAACATCAGGCTGCCGATTGCGGAGTCTGACCACGGGCATTACGCCACCGTTGATACAAAAAACCTAGTCCGATCTGAGATTGTGTTCCAGCGTTTGAACGCGCTCATCTGCCCGGCCCAAGCCAATGTTGATCGCGCAGGACGCTTCCCATGGCGCGAAGGATTCCGCACATTCACTGTTCCCTATGGCTATGAACCGCCTTCAGGCATCCAGCCCAAGATCAAAGAAGAAGCTTTCACCTATGGCTTGGTAGCCAGGGGCGTGGAACAGAAAGGCTGGAACGAAGCCCTCGCTGCCGCCCGCATCGTTCGTGCGCGAATTGACCGCCCGATTAAATTAATCTTCGTTGGCGAGGGGCCGTGCCTTGATGCCCTGCGCCGCGAAACCACTGAATCTTGGGTGACATTTGCTGGCAGACAGGATGAGCCTGAAAACTACATTCAGCAATTTGACGTGGGTTTGCTTCCCACTTGCCTGAAGGAAGAAAGTCTCCCCAACTCCATCATCGAATACCTAGCCTGCGGGAAACCAGTCATTGCCACTGCCATCGGTGGGATTCCAGAAATGATAGGCGGGGCTGGAATGCTCATTCCCCTTGGCGCAGATGGCAGAGCCGATGTGCCAGCTCTAGCCGAAGCCATGTTACAACTGGCCACCCATCCGGCACGGCGCCAAGCACTCGCAGCACAAACGGGTGCCGCCTTCGCCCGGTTCCGCATGGAAACCTGTGTGAATGCCTACGAAGCGGCGTTCGCCTCCTTGCTCACCGCATGATGCTGCAATGCCCGTGAACGCAATTCAGGCCGAAGGCGTCGGCAAACGCTATGTCATCCAGCATCAAGGTCCGGATCGTTACACCACGCTGCGGGACACGATGGCGCGTGGTGTTAAACGACTCCTCAAAAAATCATCCGCTCCACGTTCCACGTCGGAAGACTTCTGGGCGCTCAAGGATCTCTCCTTCGAAATCAAACAGGGCGAGGTGGTCGGCATCATCGGGCGCAACGGCGCGGGCAAGTCAACATTGCTGAAGATTCTCTCCCGGATCACGGAGCCCACCACGGGGCGTATTACACTCAGGGGTCGTGTGGCCAGCCTTTTGGAAGTGGGCACAGGATTCCATCCGGAACTTTCAGGCCGTGAGAATATCTTCTTGAACGGTGCCATTCTTGGCATGACCCGCCATGAGATTCGGCGGAGGTTTGATGAGATTGTCTCCTTTGCAGAAGTGGAACAGTTTCTGGACACACCCGTGAAACGTTACAGCAGCGGCATGTATGTCAGGCTCGCATTCGCCGTGGCCGCCCATCTGGAGCCAGAGATTCTTGTGGTGGATGAGGTGCTGGCCGTGGGAGATGCTAATTTTCAAAAGAAATGTCTCGGAAGAATCGAGAGTGTTGCCAGTGAGGGCCGCACGGTGCTGCTGGTGAGTCATCAGATGGATGTCATCAAGCGACTCGCCACCGTGAGCATACTTCTGGAGAAGGGTTCAATGACGATGTTTGGCGCACCGTATGAGGTTATCCAACGCTATATGTCAGAGGCGGACCGACTGGAACTTAATCAGAATGATTCCAACAGCCCGGCCATGACTCGCATTCAGATCAATCCCGCAAAACTTGAGCGGGGGGACTTGGAAATATCCGTGGCATACAGTTCTCCGCGCCCTATCACGAAACCCACGGTCGGATTGGTCGTGCATGGCCCCGGAGGGTCTCCGGTATTCGGCTCCAACACACTGATGCACCCTGCGCCGGTTCAACCCAACAGCCTAAGCAGGGGGAGTGTGACCTTTCTGTTGCCAAATGCGCCGCTTGTGACTGGTGACTACACATTATCGGCATGGCTTAGTGACAGTTACGTCACGCTGCAGCATCTGCCTCATGCCCTAGCATTTTCATATCAAGATCCCAGTCCTCCCGAATATCATGTCGATTCCATGATCCTAGGTTCCAGCAAGATAACTCCCACTTGGATCTTTTTATGAAACTGTCAACACTCGCGCCTTCAAGGTTGTTCCTGTGGCTCCTGAAAAAATTCCGTCCTAATCGGATATTTCTCAATCGCATCGACACTGGCCGCGTGTTCGTCAAGCCATGAAACCATGGATTCTGCAACCAGCCACCACCTCGCAGATCAGCTTGATGCATCTGATTACACCCGCCAGCGGATAGATCCCAGGCCAGGCGATCAATTTTATTTGCACCTCCTCGACCTGCGTCAATCCCTCGGGGACAGCGGCACGCGCGAATCCGTCCACTTGCTCGACTTCGGCTGTGGTGGCTCGCCCTATCGTGGTCTTTTTCCTAACGCCACCTACCACCGCGCAGATTATGTGCCCATGCCCGGCCTTCAATTCCAAGTAACAACCGAAGGCACCATACCAGAAGCCGCTGCCTCCGCCTATGATGTCATCCTGTCAACTCAGGTTCTTGAGCATGTTCCCAACCCGCAAACCTATCTTGCCGAAGCCCTTCGGGTGCTCAAGCCCGGCGGCAAGCTTGTCCTCTCCACTCATGGCACCTTTCCCGATCATGGCTGCCCTTATGATTTCTGGCGCTGGACGGCAGATGGTCTCGCGACAGAACTCACCCGCGCCGGTTTCTGCGCACCTTCCATCCAGCGACTCACCTGCGGCCCCCGAGCTGTCTTGTTCCTCTTTGATCAACTCTGCTTCTCCCGTTCTTCGGGCTTCCTCCCGCGAATGCTCAGCGCTGTGTATCGACGTATGCGAAGCCTGACCAATCGCATTGCCGCATGCTGCCTCGCTTCTCATGCGCAAAACTCCGCACCATCAACGAGTTCACAGGATATCTGCATCGCCCTTCTCGCCACAGCCACCAAGCCCAATCATTGATGTCCGATGTCGCAAAAACAGAAACCTCTGTCGCCAAATCCGGACTGCACCGCTGGAGGAATTTCCTGTTCGTTTTCGGAACCCTCCTTTGTATTGCTGCGATATCATCTTGGGTCTTCCGCGCAAACCTGCTCGTCGGAGCCGCCAACCTCTGGATCGTCAACGAACCTGTCACCAAAGCCGATGCCATCTATGTCCTCGGCGGCGGCGCGGAAACCCGGCCCTTCGAGGCAGCGCGACTTTTTCGCGAAGGATTCGCTCCTCGCATCCTGCTTTCCAGCACCCGCATCCGTCGTTACCAAAAAGTTGGACTGCAACCGCCCGAGGCCGAGATCATCCGCTCCATCCTGCTGAAAGAGGGCGTCCCTGAAACAGCCATCACCGCCATCGGTGAAGGCAATGCCAACACTCGCGATGAAGCCGTCGCCCTCGCCATGTGGTGCAATGAAAACCACGCCAAGTCAGTGATCATCCCCACCGATCTTTTTCACACTCACCGCGTTGCATGGCTGTTCAGAAAAGCGTTGCAACCCTTGGATGCAAATATCCAAGTCACAGCGTGCGAGCCGCCGGAATACTCCTCAAGTAACTGGTGGCAACATGAAGAGGGCATCATCGCTTTTCAGAATGAGATCATGAAATATTTGTATTATCGTGTCCGATATTGAACTGAGATGCGCAAAGACACCACACTTGAGAAGCTCAAGATTTTCATGGCTGCCCTTGGGTCGCGAGTGACTTGCCTTACCGCGCTTGTGGGAGTTATTTTGCGCCATCGAACCGCAGATGATTCGTTATCCTGCCATCTCACCTGAAACTTTCCGCGCTGCGGTGCAAACCTTTTGCGCGACAAATCGCGAGCCATGATCACCATTGCGCACCTGCCAGGCAGCGACCTTATCACCCGAGGCATCCAAGATAGCAATGCGGGGCGCATCACTCCATTCTTATGCCTCTTGGCAATTGGGCGCAGCAGGTTGGCGCGCGCTGGACTGGACATGAGTAGTCCAAGCATCACCCTCCTCGCCAACCCGGAGGACCAGCTTTACCGACTTTTATGCCAAGAGGAAGGTGACCCCTATTCTCGATACAACTCCATGATCCGACAGCTCATCAGTTTTGAGCAGTCTTTGGAACGGCAAAATTCAAAACGGCTTTCACGCTAAGCACCTAATGTCCGACATCATCATCCTCGCCGAGAACATCGGCAAACGCTACACCCTCAGTCACCACCTGCCTGTGTAATTGAGCGTCTATGCCCAACCGATCTCACTCTATTTCGTCCAATGACTCCCTTGCTAAAAGAACGTGAAATTCAACGCAAAGCTGCGCGAGAACCAGCCAGACTCGCCGCGCGTCAGCGATTGCGTAACGCCTTGCGAAGACATCTTCCCAACCAACGAGTGTGGCTGTTTGGCTCCATTGTGCATGCTGAACAATTTCACGAACGCTCTGATATAGATTTTGCCGTGGAAGCACTGCCTGAAGATATGTCCATCTACACACTGACGGCCTTGTTTGAAGAGGAAATGGGGCGCCCGGTTGATGTGGTCTTTCTGCCGGAATCGCGCTTGCGCGACAAAATCTTACGAGAGGGAGAAGTATGGATCGGCTAGGAGTCATCACCTTACAGGCGGAAACGTCAGAAGATGTCAGATTGGCGGGCGAAGCTGCCCGGCTGGCTGGAATGCGTTTAACTGATAACTCGGACAGCGGGCTGGAAAGCTGTGCATATCAACTCGTGCGCATGTTCAACATCGTTGAGCAGATGGGACTGCGGGTGGCGAAGGCCTTTGAAAATCACATCGACGATGAGCGTGGCTGGCACGCCGAACTCATCCATCGTCTGAGTATCGCCGTTCCCGGTGTGCGTCCCCGTCTTTATCCGCCCCCTATCCTGTCTGCCCTCAGAGACTTGCGTGGCTTCCGTCACATCATCACTCACTCCTATGACCTGAGTCTTGATCGCGAGCGAATCATGATCGTTGTGCGACACGCAGACGAGTTAGCGCGAAGTCTGCCAAAGCTGGTAGAAGAATTCTTTAAAGTCGTAACTGCCAACGCCGCTCCTGATCACTGAAGCGACAGAATACAAAATGGGTTTCACGCTAAGCACCTAATGTCCGACATCATCATCCGAGCCGAAAATATCGGCAAACGCTACACCCTCAGCCACCTCGCCAGTGGAGGCAGAGGTGGCTACCAGCGTTTCAGTGAATCTCTGGCCTATTGGGCCAAAACACCGTTGCGCTGGATGAAGCGCCCCAGCTCTCAACTCCCAACTCCCAACGCTTCTCAAGAAGATTTCTGGGCGCTCAAAGACATCAATTTCGAAATCAAGCAAGGCGAAGTCGTCGGCATCATTGGTCGTAATGGTGCGGGCAAAAGCACGCTGCTAAAAATTCTCAGCCGTATCACCGAACCCACCACCGGGCGCATGCATCTCAAAGGCCGCGTCGCCTCCCTGCTCGAAGTCGGCACCGGCTTCCATCCCGAACTCACCGGTCGTGAAAACATTTTCCTCAACGGCGCCATCCTCGGAATGCACCGCCATGAGATCAGAGCCAAGTTCGATGAAATCGTCGCCTTCGCCGAGATCGAACGCTTCCTGGATACGCCAGTAAAACGCTATTCCTCCGGCATGTATGTGCGACTGGCATTCGCCGTGGCCGCGCACTTGGAGCCGGAAATTTTGATTGTAGATGAAGTGCTGGCGGTAGGAGATGCGCAGTTTCAGAAAAAATGCCTCGGCAAAATGCAGGATGTGGCCAAGGTGGGCGGAAGGACGGTGCTGTTTGT
>JAYVQB010000060.1:0-2833 GCA_043757085.1 Verrucomicrobiota bacterium | reverse complement strand
GCCTCGTCGTTATTTTATCTCGACTCTTATGCAGACAGTGAATTAGCATCACCTGCAAAAGGCACGGCGGACATCTGCGGACATCCTAGTGTTGGCTGCGGGAGCCGTCCGCAGCCATTAATAGGCCAGCCAAATTTTCATACGACGATCGTGACAATATCAAAACTCGCATGACAAGTTCATCATTGCTCAAATTCCAGATCGGTCCTGTTCAGGACTTTATCGCCGCCGCCCGCAGCACGCGGGATCTGTGGAGTGGCAGTTACCTGCTCAGCTTCCTAGTGGCTGCGGGCATCCGCGCCATCCCGAACATGAAGGCTTCGCTCATCTTTCCCGATCCCGATGAGCAGCCGCTGCTCAAGCAACCCTCCGAATGGCCCAAACAAGATCAAAAGAAACTTTTTACACCGAACTTGCCAAATCTGTTTGTCGCTCAAGTGCCAGCGGATCAAGCGACCAAAATCGCCGATGACGTCAAGAGCGCCATCGAAGACATGTGGCGGACGATCACCGATGCCGTTTGGAAAGTGCATGCTGAACTTAAAATCGCAACTGGCACCGAGGCCGCATTCAGAAACGCCGTGGACAAACATTTGTCCATCGCCTGGCAAATAACTCACATCACGAATGACGACTACACCGAAGCGTATCGCGACAACATCTGGCATCTGGATGCCGTGCGGCAGACGCGAGATTTCGCCGCTTGGGGCACAGGAGCCTGGACCCTTGGCCATGAGAAAGACAGCCTTACGGGCAAAGAGGAAGCGCTTTGCGGAGGCAAGGATTGGTTCGATATGCTGCCCGGCAACGAATACTCCAAGCTCTTTAAACACACCGACCACGTCGGACCCATCACCCTCATCAAGCGCATCTGGCACTTGGCATATTTGGCTCACAAAGAAGGGGCAGGATTGCAGCAACAAGTCGGTCAATTTAATCCCCGCTCAATCCCAGCCATCGCGAGTCGCACCGACGAACACGACGACAAGCGATCTGCGGGCGAATCCAGCGGCGAGGATAAATACATCGCCGCCATTGCCTTTGATGGAGACTCCATCGGCAGATGGGTGGATGGCAAGGAACTGGGCGAGTCTGGTCAAGCCGAACTGCGCATGCATCACGAAAAATTCAGCGAAGCTCTCAGCGACTTTGCGCTGAACAAAGCTCGCGCCATTGTTGAAGACACCCATGACGGCCAGCTCATCTACGCAGGGGGCGATGATGTCGTAGCCCTCGTCCCCGCCGATGCCGCGCTCGAATGCGCTGCTGCCCTCCGCACCGCGTTTTGCGAATCAACCACTGGCATCAAAGATAAAGATGGTAATTCCCCCGACGCCTCCGCCGGCATCGCTATCGCTCACATCCACGCTCCGCTGCAAGACCTCATCCGCGAAGCCCAGCGAGCCGAAAAGCGAGCCAAGAACATCGTCGAGCGCCCCGCTTTCTCCGTCACGCTCATGAAGCGCTCCGGCGAGATCAGCGAATGGGGAGCCAAGTGGGAAGCTCCCGGCGCTGAGCAGTCCAGTGGTCTTGCCCTTTACCAGCAGATCGCCAAGCTGCTCGATGGCGGCAAGCTCACGGGCAAGTTCCCCCATCGTGTCTGTGCCTTGCTCGATCCCTACCTCATCAGCCACACCGGCTTGACCCAGGAACAGAAGACCTTCGCCGACACACCCGGCTTTCAAGCCTGCGACATCATCCAGCGCGAGTGCGCCTTCGCCATTGCGCGACAATCCGCCGCCAGCGAGGCCGCTGACAACAACACGCTTCTCATGCCGCTGCTCACTGCCTATCTGAGCCAACTGGGTGCCGATCCCCAAACCCAGCTCACCGCCCTCATCGGTCTCTGCACTACCGTCGCCTTCACCCACCGCACCCGCCCCGAATCCACCCTCGCTGAAAAGCAAATCACGCCATGAACACGCTCCTGCTGCATCCCACCGATACGCTCTTTTTCCGCGATGGCCGCCCCATGTCCGGCTCGCTCGCTGGCCACGGAGCGGCATGGCCTCTGCCCACCGTCATCAATGCTGCACTCCACGCCGCTCTTCATCGCGCCGACATCGAAAAAGTCAGTGGTGTAAAGCTGCACCGCCACGATCACCACCGCGAGACCGCCACCAAGGATGTCCGGCTTTTTGGCAGCCTCCTCACGGCCGGCCCCTTCCCCGTCAGCAGCACAGGCGAATGGTTTTTCCCACGTCCACTTGATGCTGGGCAAGCTGAGAACGATGAAAAAATCCGCATCACCGATGTCACTTACCAGCCACTGGAGAAAAATTTCAACTGCGCCGAAAGCAGCCTGCCAAAACCGCTAAAATACCCCGCCGCCAATACGCAGTCAGCCACCAAAGCCACGCCCCCAACCTGGTGGAGCGCGGAAGCTTGGAAGCGTTATCTATCCCCCACAGCAGCACCACCTGATACGAGACCAGCGCTCGCTAAAACTCACTTCAAATCCGACAGCGACTTCGCCGACACGGAAGCCACCTACGGCATCGGCATCTCCGCAGAGACCGGCACTCAGGACGGCGAACGCTTTTACTCCGCCAAGTATCTCCGCCTGCGCGAAGGCTGGCAGCTAGGCTGTCTGGCGGAGGCTCGGGACAAAATCGAGGACGAGCGCACCAACACTCGGGACCTCATCACCGCCGTCTTCCCCAACAGCGGCACCCGCACACCCGTCATCATCGGTGGCCAGCAGCGCCTCTGCACCGTCGAGCGCCACAGCAGCCAGCCGCTCCCTCTGCCCATCGGCCCCACTATCACCGGCACCCGGGTAAAGTGGGTGCTAATCACCCCAGCCATCTTTCCAAAGATTGAAAAAGGCACT
>JAYVQB010000059.1:0-2838 GCA_043757085.1 Verrucomicrobiota bacterium | reverse complement strand
GAAACCAGTCAGTCGCACTTGCGAATCATGGTTGCCATGATAGCGAGCAATTCGGACGCTTCTTTTTCGAGATGAACGGTTTGCTCTGAGGGGATCTGACAATCTTCACGAAGGTATTCAAGCCACAACTGAGTTTCATCCGCCTCCTGACATGCGCCTCCCAATTTTGACACAAACTCCGCCACGGAGCGGCCGCGATTCGCTTCACGGGTATGACCGGCAACAGAAGTTCCCGAACGCAGCATTTGCCTCCCTAGAATCAGCACTTCCTCACGCTTTCTTGGTAAGCCGATATAAAGTCTGATGACTTCAGAACCGAATCGCTTGGTCCGATCCATAAACTCTTGCGGCAACCTTCCTTTCATCCGGCTTTGTGTTTTATTTCAACTTTCAGCTTTCAACTTTCAGCTTTTTAAGAGCGAAGCGATGTGCCTCCCAATCTCCAGCGCCGCTGTCGCAGCAGGTGAGGGTGCATTGCAGACGTGAATTTGACCGGGCTTTTGCACGATAAGAAAATCATCTTCCAGCGTGCCATCTGGATGCAGGGCTTGGGCGCGGACTCCGGCGGTGCAAGGCAGGACATCATCCTCGGTGATCGCGGGCACCAGTCGCTGGAGCGAGCGGACAAATTCCTTGCGGCTCAATGAACGCATGATTTCATGGAATCCATCGCGCCAATGCCGCGCGGCCAATTTCCAGAAGCCGGGAAAAGTCAGAGTCTCGGCCAAGTCGCGGAAGTTGACGGTCAACTTTGTGTAACCCTCGCGCGCGAACGCGAGAACGGCATTCGGCCCCAGATGCACGCTGCCGTCAATCATCCGGGTGCAATGCACGCCAAGGAAGGGGAACAAGGGATTGGGCACGGGATAGATCAAGGTTTTCACCAAGGCGCACTTTTCCTGTTTCAGCGTGTAATACTCACCGCGGAAGGGCACGATCTTCGCCTTCACATCTGCACCAGCCGCACGCGCCACGCGATCGCTGTGCAGCCCGGCACAATTGATGAGCATCTTGGTGGCGAAATCCCCGGCGTCCGTCTTCACCACACCGTCTTTCACTTGGAGAACTTTCACGCCACAGCGAACTTCACCGCCAGCCTGCTGCACCAACTCCGCAAGTTTGGCGACCACGGCCTTGTAATCCACGATGCCCGTGGCCGACACATGCAGAGCGGCGATGCCTGCGCAATTGGGTTCGATCTCATGCAGTTCTCCCGGTGTCAGTCGGCGCACGGGAAGCCCGTTGTCGATTCCGCGCTGATAGAGCTTCTCCAGTCCTGCGAGTTCATTCGGCTCGGTGGCCACGATGACCTTGCCGCAAATATCATGCGCGATGCCATGCTCACGACAGAAAGCGACGATGGATGCATTTCCTGCCTTGCAAAACTGCGCCTTAAAACTCCCCGGCTTGTAATAGATGCCAGAGTGTATGACCCCGCTGTTACGGCCGGTTTGATGCGCCGCCAGCCGCGACTCTTTCTCCAGCACGACGACCTTGTGACCCGGAAAGCGTTGCAGCACCGCATGAGCCGTGGCCAGACCCACGATGCCGCCACCGATGATGAGGATATCTGTCATTTTTTGATGAACTGGCATTCTTGCAACAAATTCCTGTCATCAACGAGTGGAGGCATTCCGGCCACCTTTCGATAAATCGCCCGCATGGCTAAGGCTGTCTTTTCCCAAGTCAGGTTAATAGTGGTTTCTTTCGTTCTTGATGCAGTTCTTTCGCGCAGTTTTTCATCATTCCAAAGATTGACGATTTTCTTAGCCATATCTTGTTGCGAGTATGGATCAAAATATATTGGACCGTCACCACCAAATTCTCGGAATGGCGGAATGTCGGAGCAGGCGACAGCGGTTCCGCATCTCGCCGCTTCCATCAATGGCAGACCCGCTCCTTCAAAGAGAGTTGGGAAAACAACGAAGCGCGCCCTCTCATACAACCGTTGCAAAAAGGCACTGGAAGTATACACAAGATCTACCATCTGAGGCACAGGTGTTAAACTTTTCAGATGATTAATGATGCCGACCCATTCTTCAGACCGTCCACCAGTGCATATGAGAGGTATTCGCAAGCCATACTCGCTCTCGATGAGACTGAGCGCATCCAGTAGAACGCGATGATTTTTGTGCCGATAAGAATATGCAGGGTATAATATAAAATCAGGTGGAAGCTGTTCCAACTTTTGCTGATCCTTGTCAGAGAGATCATAGGGTTGTTCGTCGCCTACATAGGGTGCCAACGGCACAACATAGAGCTGTGCGGGATCACATTGATGATGCTTTTGGAAGTCCAGAGCAGTGAATTGAGATATAGCCACAATGGCAGCGCATTCCGAACGCACTGTGTCGTAAAGCATACGACGGTAGGCGATATGCGCAGCTCCAAAAATTTCTGGCAAGTGCTCGTGTTGCAAATCGTTTAAACTGAAAACAGCACAAGTGGAACCAGTGGCATAATGCAGTGGCAAAATAAAATGGATGACGTCATATGAAAGCGAGCGGATGAACGGATCTATTGTTGGAAGCGTGGCGGGGAGTTCTTGTGGAAGCTTACCTGTGATTTTACGCCAGAGATGACCCAGAGGCTTTCTGTAGGAGCCAAAGGCATTTTTGCAAATATTGCCAAATGTTAGTTTGGGATTTGGCCTAGAAATAAGCTGAATATGTGGCGCGAGGTATCCTCGCAATTGATCTGCCAGTGAATGCGGGCAGAGCAATGTATAAGTGTCGCCGTTGGCGGGAAGCGCAGACAAACCCTTGACAAGCCCAACTATCACGGACTCGCCGCCACCGATCTTACCGGAACCGATTTCACCGAGCAGCAGGACTTTCA
>JAYVQB010000058.1:0-11136 GCA_043757085.1 Verrucomicrobiota bacterium | reverse complement strand
CGGTGGCTGGTTTGACAGACGGAGTCACGGTGTTCACGGTTTACTCCACGCTGAATTTGTAAATCGTGGTCTGCGTGTAAATCTCGCCGGGGCGCAGCACGGTGGAGGGAAACTGAGGATGGTTCGGGCTGTCGGGAGAATGTTGGGCCTCCAGGCAGAATCCGCTGCGGAAGTCATAAGTGTGTCCGTGTTTACAGCCTGTGAGTCTCTTCATTTGATTTCCGGTATAGAACTGCATTGCGGGTTCGGTGGTCTCCATCTCGAGAGCGCGTCCGGACTTAGGCTCGAAAACTTTCGCGGCGCATTTCATGCCGGCGCTGTCGGTGAGTATGAAATTGTGATCGTAGCCGATGGCCTGTTTGAGAGGCGGGTAGTTCAAACCGATGCGGTCACCAATTCGATGAAGCTCAGTGAAGTCGAGCGGAGTGTCGGCCACCGGGCGGAGTTCACCAGTAGGAATGAGCGAATCATCCGTGGGGGTGAAGTGCTTGGAGTGAATCATGGCCTGATGATCGAGGATGGTGCCGCTGCCTTCACCGGCGAGATTGAAGTAAGTGTGGTTGGTCAGATTGACCACGGTTGCTTTGTCGGTCGTGGCGCGGTATTCGATTTTCAACTCGTCATCGTTGGTGAGAAAATAAGTGACCATGCACTTCAGGGTGCCGGGATAGCCTTCTTCGCCGTCCGCGCTGGTGCGCGTGAGTTCCAGACCTACTTCATTGGAATGGTAAATCTTTTTGACCTTCCAGACCTGCTTGTCGAATCCGACGTGTCCACCGTGGAGAGAATTGGGACCGTCATTGAGAGCCAGTCGGTATTCCTTGCCATCGAGCGTGAACTTTCCGTTCGCGATACGATTGGCATAGCGGCCAGTGATCGCGCCGAAATAGGGGCTGCGCGTTTCATAGTCGGCCAGGTTGTCGAAACCGAGCACTACGTCGCCCATTACGCCATTTTTGTCCGGCGTCTTGAGAGAAACGATGATGCCGCCATAACTGGTGATTTTAGCTTCGAGGCCGTTTTTGTTTTCGAGGGTGAAAAGCTCGACGTGCTTCCTGTTATTGGTGGTTCCCCACGGTTCGCTGGTGATTCCCATGATGCCTTTGTGGTTATTAAAAAACGATGCACAGGATGAAGGGCTAATGAGGATGGCCGCAGTTCCGAGAATGTTGTTGAGCGTTTCCATGTGAGCGGGTGAAAGCACCTGTGTTGTCGGGATTCTGGATGTGATGCCTTGTGCGTGCAACATATTGCGACGGAGCGGAAGCTCTGGGCGCCGGGCCGAATTTAGGGATGATCGCGTAGATGCTCAAGCGCTGCGATAATGAGACGGGCATCCATTTTATGCACCTCGATTTTTTTCCCGATTTCCGGGACGAGGGTGACGGTCAGTTCGCCGCCGAGATGCTCGCGGAATTCCTCAAGTCCAGCGAGGATGACTAAAGCCCCGTTCTGGTTTTTTTCGAGCAGTTGCGGGGCAAAAGTGGCGAAGCCGATGCGTCTGATCAGGTTGATGACCCGCTCTGCCGTGGCCGGATCCAGGATGCCAGCCTTGACAGAATAAAGTAAGTCCAGGGCCATGCCGATAGCCACGGCTTCACCGTGGGCGACGGAAAAATTTGAAACCTGTTCCAGTTTGTGCGCGGCCCAATGTCCGAAATCAAGGGGACGCGCCGAGCCTTGTTCAAAGGGGTCGCCGCTGGTGGCGATGTGTTCGGTGTGGAGTTCCGCGCTGCGCTGCACGGCATACTCCACCGCGCTTGTGTTAAATGCTGCGAGGTCGTCCGCATGGGACTCCAGCCAGTGGTAAAACTCTGCATCGCGGATGAGCGCGACCTTGATGGCTTCGATCAATCCGCAGCGTTTCTCGCGGTTGGGGAGGGTGTCGAGGAACGCGAAGTCGTTCACGATTGCATGTGGAACTGCGAAAGTGCCGATCCAGTTTTTTTTGCCAAAATAGTTCACACCATTTTTTACTCCGACACCGCCATCACCCTGACTAAGGGTGGTGGTGGGGAATCGCACATGGCGAATGCCGCGATGCGCCGTGCTGGCGGCGAAGCAGACCATATCCAGCACTGCGCCGCCGCCGATGATGAAGACGAACGAGTGACGGTCAAGTGCGGCATCGTTGATGGCAGCCCAGCATTTCTCGACCAATGAGAAATTGTTTTTGCAGGCTTCACCGCCAGTAATAACTACGGGCGGGCCGGAGAGTTCAAAGACATCCGAGTGATTCGCCGCATAGCATTCGAGATCGCTCAGCAAAGCGGGGCGGGTATCGTTTACCTGACTGTCGATGAATACGAGCGCACGTGTTACTCGTGAGCCTTCTTTTGCCGCCGAGAGCAGATCACGCAGAGTTGCGTTTGCATGATGAAAGACATCGCGCGTGAAGATCACGCGCTGGGTATGGGGGACTTTGAATTGGCGTTCCAGCATGAAGAGTCTGCTTCCTATCGCACGCATTAAGCGTGTCAACCCATACGAGCGTCCCGAGTAAAATCACACAGGGAATTTGGAGTCATGTGGCGGCGATCTTGCGTTGCCAAAAAAGCACGAGTGGCATGGTGCAGGCCAGTGCGAGTGATGCTGTCATGGAGACGGAACTGACGGCGAGGGCATCCACAAGAACTATTCCGGCCAGAAGCCATCCCACTGCCGGGCCGATGGACATGGGGGGATTGGACTTCATTTTATGGATCGCCTGCCACAGGAGTGCAGAAAGTAAAATGACAAAGAGTAATCCTGCCCAAACGTGTTTCGTAAGGAGAGAATATGCTAGGCCCGCATAAATCGGGGAGCCAAGCATTAACAAGAATGCAGTGAAGATATGTTTGTTCGACTTTGCGGGTGATGATTCATGACGGGCCACAAACGTCAGTCCGACAATGTAGCCGCCCAGCGCAATCCCCTTGACGATCACTTCATGATAACCGCTCCAGTTCAGTGTGCCAGTAACGGCGGAGGCCGCTGAAAGATAAAGCAAGGTCCGGCATGATCCCATGATGAAAACAGAACCAGCCCACGGCTTGTGATACAAATCATACGCCACCACTGCGACTACCAGCGCGCCGGTAAGCCAGATGCAGGTCTCCGCGCCCCATACCATCATCGCGAAACCAGCAAGCAAACAGCCGATTCCAACTGCCCAAGCCTTCGACACTGAAACGCGGCCCGAGGGCAGGGGGCGTTCTTTGCGGAACTCGCGATCAAACCGCACGTCGGCAGCGTCATTCAAGATCATGCCGCCGGTGTAGATCAGCGAGCCGCCCATGAAAAGCCACGCGAGGGGATGCCAATCCCATTTGCCTCCGGCCAGCAACCACGCGGCGAGAATGTTCGTCCAAACGGTAGGAAGATTGGAGGCACGGGCGAGGTTCAACCAATCACGAATCTGAAAACGGGGCGCCGACATAGTTTGTCAGATGAAATTAAAAAAACTTGAGCGGAAAAAATTTCGCGATGGCCTCGAAGTCACGATCATTGTGGAGCAGATACGCATCATGTTGAATCGCGGTGGCAGAAATGAGACAGTCCATGCTACTGCGAATGGTAAAACCCTTCGAGCGACAAGTCCGATAGATGCGGGCGGCCTCGCGTAATGTTTCCCGATCCAGATCAAGTCGTTGGCAGTTGTCGAAAATGGCCGTGATTTTCCGATGCTGACTATTTTCGCGAACCCCTTGTAGCACTTCCATCATGGTAGGCCCGCAAATGCAAACATCCGCTTCCACATCAATTAATTGGCCGAGTTTGTCGGCAGCAGCGCCCGGAATATTCGCAAAAAAAGAAATCCAAGCGCTGCTGTCGGGAAGAATGAGCATATAAACCTTCAAGGTGTTGATGAACAGGATCAGGGCTTCACGTGTTCAGCGATGTAGCCATCCCAGAACCCGACTTTGCCCCGCATCCGAAGCGCATCTTTCATCCGATCACGCCGCACCAATTCCCGCAATGCGTAGTGAACCACGCCAGTTTTGGTTTTTATGCCCGTGATGGACTGAGCCTCATACACCAAGGGTTCTTCCATGACAATGTTGGTGCGGACTTCCGCGACTTCATCAGGAATGGAAATGGGCTTCCAATCATCTGCGGCATCCTTTTTCTTACGGGTGGCTTTGTAAATGGTTTTCTTATTCATACACACTATTCTACATATTTATGTGTATGACGCAAGTCCTTTATGCAAGATTTCTCAGCTTCATTTCACCCAGCGTCCAGTCATATTCAGCAGCAAGCTGATCCACCACATCGCCGCTTTGCAGCTCCTGTGGAAGCACTTCCCAAGTGTAGGTTTCCATTTCGAGATGCTGACATGCGGCAGGCTTTTTTGATAGCCAGTCGAGCGCACCGAGCAACTGATCGCGCGTGTCTTCAAAACCACCACCGGGCGGCGCATGAAGCGGAACATGGAAATGCACACGCCATTCATCGCCGAGATCGTGCGGCGTAGCGTCCGCCATTTGCAATGCATTCGGAATGTCGCGGAATCGGCGCAAGGGATTTTCACCATCGCGAATGACGACTTGATGGAAATACACTGGCTCATCAAAACCGCGCAACCGTTGGAGATTCTCTGGCGTGGGTTTGAATTTGAGTGCGGAACTCAGATGCAGTTTGCTCAAGCGGATTCCGGCTTCGGTGATCCGGGTTAATGCCTCCGCAGCTTCCTCGAACTCAATGGCCAAGTGGCAACAGTCGTAGTTCAGGCCGACGTGCTGAAAGAAAGTCTTGTCGCGCGGATATTGATCAAGGTAGAGGCCAAAGAATTTCAAGGTCTCGCCGCTAGTTTCAAACAAGCCCAGCGGCTCAGGTTCGAGGCCGAGATGCAAATCGTGTCCGCTGGATTCGCTCAGTCGGGCGATGTGCTCGCTGCAAGTTTTAAGGTTGAGGAAAATTGCATCGAGTTCATCAGAGCCGATGCCGAATTCTTTGTGCGATCCGGGAAGAGTGCTCACGCTGCCGCTCATACCCTTGGGCAGCAGTGCCGCCAAAATATCGAAAAGCAGATTGGTGTATTCCAGTCGCGCTTTCGATGTCCAGTCGGGCTTGAACACATTTTCCTTCACGCGCTCGCCATGAAAGGAGCCGTAGGGAAAACCATTGATGGTGAAAATGTAGCAATTGTGTTTATCCAACCATGCCCGGAACTCCGCAAGCTGGCGTGGCTGCGCGAGTTCGTGCGCGGCTTGGGCGCTGAGTCGCAAGCCAATCCCGTAGGGCTGGCCGGGCGCGACACGTTCGCGGACGCGCAAAGTATAGTCACGCAAGCCGCGCCAGGTTTCCTCCCAAGTTTCTCCGCGATGGATGTTGGTGCAGTAGCCGAGATGTATTCCGTGCTGAAGTAGCATGGCAGAATGTCTGGAGATTCTCTTGCTGTGCAACTGATGCGAGTGCAAAGCTGCGGCTATGTGAGGATTGCGGACAATTGGCCTTGTTTTTGCTTCCCTCAAAATGCACTTATAAACAACTATGCTTTTCCAAGGATACGATAAAGGCGATTTTTGTGACGAAATGCTGGATGAGGACGGCAAAGTTCGTCCGCATTACGGCGCGGTTCACGATGGATTTGGCAGGCTTGACGCAGCCGAATGGGCCCAGCGGCAGACCGCCATTGATCTCGCATTCATGCGCAGCGGTGTCACCTTCACGGTCTATAATGACTCGCAGGGAACTGAGCGCATCTTTCCGTTCGATCTCGTGCCGCGCGTGATTCCCGCAACGGAGTGGGATCAAATCGAGCGCGGACTGGTGCAGCGCATCACGGCGCTCAATCTTTTTCTGCACGACATTTATCACGACCAGAAAATCCTGCGCGACCGGGTCATGCCGCCGCATTACGTGCTGAGCGCAAAGCACTTCCGTCGCGAGTTCATGGGCGTCAAAGTTCCGAAGGACATTTACGTTCACATCTGCGGCACCGACCTTATTCGCGGGCGCGATGGCGGCTATCTGGTGCTGGAGGACAACTTGCGCTGTCCGTCCGGCGCTTCCTACATGTTGGAAAATCGTGCTGCGCTGAAGCGCGCATTTCCCAAGCTGTATCAAGCGGCGCGCGTGCGGCCAGTGGACGGTTACGCGAGCGAGCTGCTAAAAGTTCTGCAACACATCGCCCCGCAACACATCGGCGATCAGGTGCCGAACACCGTGTTGCTCACGCCCGGGGTTTATAATAGCGCCTATTTCGAGCACGCCTTCCTCGCGCGGCAAATGGGCATTCCGATTGTGGAAGGGCGCGATCTCGTGGTGCGCGATGCGAAAGTTTATATGCGCACCACCGCCGGGCTGATGCCGGTTGATGTGATCTATCGCCGCATTGATGACGATTTCCTTGACCCCTCGGTTTTCCGTCCAGATTCAATCTTGGGCGTGCCCGGCTTGGTCAACGCCTATCGCTCGGGAAACGTCAGCTTAGCCAACAGCATCGGCACCGGTGTGGCCGATGACAAAGTCATCTACTATTTCGTGCCGCGCATCATCAAATACTATCTGGGCGAAGATCCTATCCTGCCGAATGTGGAGACCTTCCTCGCCAGTGAGCCGCAGGATCGGACGTATATCTTGGAAAATCTGGCCAAGCTTGTGGTGAAATCTGCCAACGAAGCCGGCGGTTACGGGATGCTCATGGGGCCGTGGGCGACCAAGGAGGAGATCGAAGAATTCAGAAAATTGATCATCGCCAATCCACGCAACTTCATTGCCCAGCCCCCGATCTCGCTCTCGCGGCATCCGACCTGGTGCGACACTGGATTCGAGGGACGGCACGTGGATTTGCGCCCTTATATTTTATATGGCGAGAAAATCGTCGTCACGCCCGGTGGACTGACCCGTGTGGCATTGCGCAAAGGTTCGCTCGTGGTGAATTCCTCGCAGGGCGGGGGATCGAAGGACACATGGGTTCTCTATAATGACGAATAAACAAAAAGCTTTCTCATGCCTGCTCCTGCCCAAATGACCATCACCACGCGCCGCGATTCATCGGTGATGCTTTCGCGTGTCGCCAATTCTCTCTACTGGATGAGCCGCTACATCGAGCGCGCGGAAAACATCGCCCGCCTGCTGGATGTGAATTTGCAGCTCATGCTGGATTTCGTAAATCTCGACGACCAGCAGCTCAAGGAACACTGGATGCCGATTTTGCTCACCGCTGGTGATGAGGAGACGTTTCTCAAGCATCACGACAAAGCCGACAGCCAGAGCGTGACCGAGTTCATGACCTTCCAGCCGGAGAATCCGAACTCTGTGATTTCGTGTCTCTTTGCTGCTCGCGAGAATGCGCGGCAGATTCGCGATCAAATCTCGCTGGAGATGTTCGAGGTCATCAACGAATGCTATCTCTTCCTTAAGTCAAAGAACGCCCGCGAAGTCTGGGCCACGGGCGCACACCAGTTTTACGAGCAGATCAAAAAATACTCGCATCTCTTTCAGGGACTCACGGACTCCACGTTCTCGCGAGATGAAGGCTACGAATTCATCCAGTTCGGAAAATTTGTCGAACGCACCGACAAGACCACGCGCATCTTGGACATTAAATACCACATCCTGCTGCCCAGCGTTCAAGACGTCGGCGGAGCTGTGGACGCCGCCCAGTGGCAGGCGGTGCTGCGCTCAGTCAGCGGGCTCAAAGCCTACCGGCGTTTCCATATCACGGACATCCTGCCTTGGAAGGTCGTGGAGTTCATCATCTTTTCCCCGACATTTCCACGCTCCATTCGTTATGGATTGCAGGAAGTTGACCGGTATCTGCACCTGCTGGCCGACACCGGGGAAGTGGAATATAACAGCCCGGAGGAAAGGGCATTTGGCAAGCTCCTCTCGGACTTGAATTTCATGAGCATCGAGGACGTGATGCGCGGCGGGCTTCATGAATTCCTGCATAACGTGCAATCCACGCTCGACCGCATTGATGATTTCATTTACAACCGTCTCATGTATCATCCACCTACGGACATGGCCGCTGAGATTCGCCTTCACCAGCAGGAGATGCAGCAACAGCAGCTATCTGTTGCATGACTCCGCCTGATTCTTCGACGACCACCCACGATGGCGAATGGCGCGAGCCTCTGCTGCTACGCGTGAGGCATTTTACGCGATTTATTTATCAAGGGCCTACCTTTGAGAGTTTCAATGAAGCCCGCCTGCAACCGGTAAGTGATCACGCGCAGGAGTGCGTGAAATTTGATCTCCGCATCGACCCTCTGACCGCTGTTCGCGACTACCCGGATTTTTTTGGCAACTGCGTTCACTACTTCGATGTGACGCAGGTTCATCAATCACTGGAAGTAGAATCCGTTTCCGTGATGCAAACCCGGCCTGACAACCGTGGCCTCGTTCCCCTGCACAATCCACCATCGGGACTCAAGGAGCCGAGCATTGAGGAAAGCTGTTTTGAATTCCTTCAGGACTCCACATTTGTTTCACTCGAAGCGGATATATGGAAGGAAGCGATGGACGTGGTGCCGGGCGGTTTGACGGATATATGGCGTAATGTGGTGGCTGTTGGTCGTCATATTTTCAAAAACTTCACCTACACGCCCAGCTTCACCACAGTGAACACCAAGCCTGCCGAAGTGCTGGCCACCCGCCGGGGTGTCTGCCAGGACTTTGCCCATGTCATGCTGGGCATGTGTCGCTCCTTAAATATTCCTGCGCGCTATGTGAGCGGATACTTTTTCAATCCCATGCGTATGGAAAACGAGATCGAGGCCAGTCATGCCTGGGTAGAAGTTTTTCTTCCCGGCTTTGGCTGGAAAGGCTTTGATCCCACCCATGATCGCGTGCCGGATACCCGCTACGTGAAGCTGGCAGTTGGGCGTGATTATGGAGATATTCGCCCAGTCAGCGGCTCATTCCGCGGAGAAGGCACGCGGGAGATGATCGTGGAAGTTCAGGTGCAGAGGGTCAGCCCTGACATGGGAATGAGTATAACAAGTTGACGAGTTACTGAGGGATCCGCAGCATGGACTACAATCTCGGCGCGATTGACGGCTGCTAACTGCGTTGATCGCACGTTGGTTATTTTTCAATAGCCGCCTCGCTCTCGCCTTGCCAGCATCCGCCACTCATCACCGATCTTGTAGCCCATCCTGCGGATCCCTCAGTGAGGCCTCCGGCATACCGTGAGGCCAGATCGACTGCATGAAACTGCGTGTAACCTTTGAGTCGGGAAGAAAACTTCAGCGGCGACCATCAATCTGCAGCTTTTTTTAAAAAGAATCCGCAAAAATGAGCCTCTTATCTAAAAAAAGCTTGAAAATGAATTGATTATTTGGCAGTATTGAATATAAGTAAGTTCACCCGATATTACAGAAGCCAAAGAAATATATGAAATTTAGAGAAACTACTTGAAATTATACCCATTTGTATGCTAAGCTTCTCTAAATCGCACTCAGCGGTTTTTCTTCAACCTTCAACCAACATCATATATGCCTACTCTTAACGCTATCAAAACTACCCCCAAAGACCCGGGGAAACTTGCTGACTTCATTTTGTTCAGCCAGCGCGAGTTCCTGCTGAACCTCTCCAAGGATCTCAGCCGGGGTAACATCTCCTTCAGCCAGTTCTACCTGATGGGCTATCTCAGCACATCTCGTGAACTGACCATGACGGACATCGCCCGCAAGATGGGTCATTCTACGGCAGCCGCGACCGGCCTCGTCGATCGTCTTGAAAAACTCGGCTATGTGGAGCGTATGCACGCCGCCGATGACCGTCGCAAGGTCATGGTCAGCATCACGCCCAAAGGCCTCGAACTCGTCGCCAAACTTCGCGGCGCGCTGCAAAACCGCGTGGCTGAAGCGATGGAAGAATCCAAGACATCCGATATCGACGGTCTGTTGGCCTCGTCTTCATTTGCGGCTGCGGCCAGATAATCGAAGCCGGTTGAAGGAAGAAATTCAAAAGGGGGCGAGGCTTTACGGCTTCGCCCTCTTTGCGTTTTTACATTTTCCGCTCATCCTGCGAGATGCGAAGCGAGCCATTCATGACGTTCCCAGCCCTGAAAGCGGCGGGCGGATTCAGACACGCCTTTACTCTCCGGCACCCGGACATTGATGTATCCGTGGATCGCGATGAAGCCTTGCGCCGACTCACTGGCTGGCATCACGAAATAGTGCAGTCTGAACTCGGCATCAGCCCGTCCCATTTGGTGACCGCCGAGCAAGTTCACGGCTCTCGTGTTGCCGTGGTCACGGAGTCGAGCGGCGGTATCGAAAAAGCGGCTGATGGATTGATCTCCAACCTTCCCGGTATCGCCCTGGGCATTTATGTGGCGGACTGTTGCACAGTTTATCTGATCGATCTCGTGACAAAAGCCTTCGGCATCCTTCACTCGGGGAAGAAGGGGACGGAGCAAAATATCACTGGCGGCGCAATCGCCCTGATGTCGTCTAATTTCGCGGTGAACCCGGCGAATCTCATCGTGCAACTCTCCCCATGCATCCGTCCTCCGGCTTACGAAGTTGATTTTGCTGCCGCGATACGCGAGCAGGCCCGAGTCGCCGGAGTCAGGCGCGAGAACATCCACGACGAGCGCATCTGCACGTCATCAGATCTGACGCGATATTATTCCTATCGCATGGAGCAAGGAAAAACCGGTCGGATGCTTGCCTTGCTGGCTCGCGCCTGAGGAAAGTTCAGCACACTTCCATATCGCGGCTTGACGCTGGGGCGCAGGGCGGCAACCTATGCGCCGTGTTCCGCCAGCAACTCAAATCCAAACTCCACCGCGCCGTCGTCACCGATGCCAACATCGCTTACGAGGGCAGCATCACCATTCCCGCCGATCTCATGCGCGCGGTTGATTTGTGGGTTGGCGAGCGTGTGCTGGTCAGTTCTATCACCAATGGTGCGCGCTTGGAAACCTATGTGATCGAAGGGCCAGCGGGCAGTGGAAAAATCGTCGTCAACGGCGCCGCAGCCCATCTCATTAACCAAGGCCACATCGTAACCATCATGGCCTGGGCGCTTGATGAAAAGCCAGTCCTGCCCAAGCGCGTTCTGCTCGATGGAAGCAATCGCATCGTCAACGACACGGTGAAGTAACGTCGTTCACGTCCCACGTTTGTTCCCGTAAAGCTCGATGTGCAGCCTCGCGCAGTAGCGCCAGCCGCGCGGCTTGCACCATTCCACGAC
>JAYVQB010000057.1:0-2855 GCA_043757085.1 Verrucomicrobiota bacterium | reverse complement strand
CGGTTGGAGGCCAGTTAATCGGATTGATGAGGGTGACGCGTATGAAGTTGTTGGCACGTTGCGAGCGTCTTAAGAGCGATTGGTCGGTGGTGAGGAGGTAGTCAACTTTTGCAGCTTCGGCAGCGGCGATGTGCAGAGAATCATAACCCACGATGTTATACGGCGCAAACTCTGCGGCTCGCGTTTCGATCTCATGGGATTGACTGACGTAAAGCGTGACGGGCAGGGTGAGGTTCAGGACATCGGTCTTGCGTTGCGGGTCTTTGATGCCTTCAATCTCGGCGAAAAGGTAGTCGCTGCTGACAAGTTGCAAACGCCCAATTCGCGCCTCTTCGATCATGTAGAGCACTGCCTCTGCTTCCAAATGCACCTGCACCTGAGACTGATCGTCCCAAGGACGGTTCAGGCAACAGGTATCCAGATAGAGGCGCATGGGTGAATAAGCATGTGTAGTTTCCATTCACTCACCCCCACAGCGGCGCCGGATACTCACCGGCATACACGAGCTTCTTGATGCTGGCGACGACGACGGCTTTGTCTTCGGGATAGGTGACGCCGAACCAGGAGCCGCTGGTTTGAAGCACTTCGACTTCGGCTTTTCCGGAGTTGATAAGGGTGTCGGTGACCTTCGGAATGTAACACTCGGATTTTTCCTCGTGACCGTGATCGCGAAGGAAGGCGGTGAAGGCTTCGTGCAACTGCGGGAACAGGTCGGGCGTGAAGCCGAAGAAGTTCATGCTGACGAGTTCGTTGCCGGTGAGTTCGACGGGATGCGCGGGGTCTTCCTCGTTGCGCGCACCAGTGGCGGTCTTCACGATCTTGGTCATCTCGGTGACGCTGGCGAGTTTTCCATTTTTGCTGGTGCAGACGCCGCGGGCGACGCTGCCGTTGTCGGACAGCGTGTTCTTCAACTGGAAGCCGACCATCGAGTAGTGGCCAATGCCATCGCTCGGCCGTGGCTGGATGAGATGGGCGGCGAGTTTCGCGAAGGCATCGTGACCATAAAAATCGTCAGCATTGATCATGGCGAACGGCTCGTGGATAAGCTCCTCAGCAGCGAGCACGGCGTGCGTGGTGCCCCAAGGTTTAACGCGACCAGCTGGGACGGTGAAGGGTTTGGGCAGATCATCAAGCGCCTGAAATCCATATTCGACGGGAATGTGTTTGTCGAAGCGGCTACCGACTTTGGTTTTGAACTCCTCTTCAAAATCGCGACGGATGACGAAGACGACTTTGCCGAAGCCCGCGCGTTTGGCGTCGAATACGGAGTAGTCGAGCACGGTTTCGCCATGCGGGCCCATGGGGTCGAGTTGCTTGAGGCCGCCGTAGCGGCTGCCCATGCCGGCAGCGAGGATGAGAAGGGTTGGCTTTGCCATGAGAGTAAAGTGTTACGAGTTATGTGTTAATGGTTGAGTGCGGTATCTTGATGGCGAAACTGAAAACTGAAAACTGAAAACTTCATGACTCTTACAAACGCGCGGCTCTATGGCATTGTTGATTTCGGCTACGTCAAACCGGACGCGGTGGGGCCAATGACGCGCGCGCTGGTGGAAGGCGGGGTGGATATTTTGCAATTGCGCGCCAAAAACTTTTCGCCATCGAAAGTCGAACGGCTGGCGCGGCTGATGCATCCGATCACGCGCGATGCAGGCGTGCCGCTGGTGATCAACGATCATCCGCAAGTCGCCGCCGCAGTTGGCAGCGAGGGCGTGCATGTGGGGCAGGATGATCTCAGCGTGTCGGAGACGCGCCGCATTGTGGGCGCGTCGTGTTTCGTGGGGAAATCCACGCACAGTCTCGCGCAGGCCACGGCGGCACTGGCAGAGGGCGCAGACTACATCGGGTTCGGGCCGCTCTTCGCCACAGGGACGAAGCCGGATTATGTGCCGGTGGGTTTGAGCGAGATCGCGGAAGTGGAGCGTCTGGCCAAGGTGCCAGTCTTCTGCATTGGCGGCATCAATCAGGAACGATTGCCGCAGGTGTTGGCCGCGGGTGCGCGGCGCGTGGTGATCGTCTCCGCGTTCCTGCTGGCAGAAGATGTGCGCGGTTATGTGCGGGAGGTTTTGACGATGCTTCATCGGCTGGAGGATAATGGAAGTTGAAGCTCCAGCTTCGACAGCGGTCGGCGGGTCTCGAGACCCGCTGGACTCTGACGGGACAAAAGTCCCATCTTCCACTCTCAAGGGATTTACTCTCCGATTTAGATTTGTTCTCCATGTTTCTTCGCGTGAAGCTCCCTCGCCTGCTCAACCCAGCGATCGGTCTGGATGCGGGCATTAAGTGACAGGCGGCGGGCGAATTCACCAACCTGCACGGGTGTCCAGAGGGCAATCTGCTTGTAAATGTAGATGCCCTGGGCTTGCAGGGAATTGCGACAGCTCGCGTTGATGCCCTTGATCTTGGTCAGGTCATCGCCGCGTTTGGGTGGCTCATCAAAAATAATTCCCAGCAGGAGATCATGGCGCACCTTGCCGCCCTCCAGTTCGGCGCGGAACGGATGGGCGAGATCGCTGGAATTATTTATCGAAGCGTGGCCGTTGAGTTTGTTGCCGTTCCGATTCTCATGCGAAAATTCTGGCACTGGGGTTGCGGAAGTTTTTTGTTCATCAGGGGCACCCTCCGTCCAGACTGTGAATGCCGCGCTTCGTGGTGTGAACGCGGCTGCGGTTGCAGGCACAGGCGCGTTGGACGCAGTCACCGCAGGCGGCAGGATCACGGGAACATACTTGGTCCTGACCGGCAGGTTGGCCGCAGCATGCAAGGTGCGCGTCGCCATGTCCGCAAGGCGTCGCTTCAACTGGGAGTTGTCGGCTTTGAGCGCTTCGTTCGCAGCTTCAGTCCTGCGCCAGCGATTT
>JAYVQB010000056.1:0-2871 GCA_043757085.1 Verrucomicrobiota bacterium | reverse complement strand
CCATGGACTGCGGAACGGCCAGGCGAGTGCCGCAGGCAGGACAGGAAAACTTGATCAGGTGCGGCTTCAAGGTCCGGGACAGCGGATGTTGGTTGACTTAATTAGCAAGAAAGTGCGTGAGATTCAAGCGTGGAAAAAAGATGCGGGCAGAATCACCCGGCGAGGGATATGCCAATACTGAAACGCAGGCTGCCGGAGGTGGCGAAGGATTTTTTCACCTTCCCTCAAGATGTCCCGCAATGATGATTTGCCCATCAGCAGACAGCAGTTCAAAGTCTGGTCATGTTTGCCGTAGCCAGTGCCAGCGAAGTTTTCACTGCTTTCGGGCCGACCCATTGTGCTGTGCTTCTGTTAACGGCGCTGGCCGTCACAGTGATGATCGTGCTCACCCGGAGGGGTTGGCTGCGCGCAGCTCGTAGTTTTGAAATCGTCCTGGCGGTCATGTTGCTGCTGGAATGGCCGCTCAATCTTCTGGTGGCGTGGCATTTTGATACGCTGACATCAGCCAACGCGTTTCCATTTCAATTTTGTGATGTGGCCGCCATCGTGGGTGCGCTGGCTTTGCTAACTCATCAAGCTGAACTTTGTGAACTGCTCTATTTCTGGGGGCTGGCCGGAACCATGCAGGGACTCATCACGCCTGCGCTCTCAGTGAACTGGCCGCATCCGCGATTCATTACTTTTTTTATGCTCCACGCAGGTGTGGTTATGGCTGCGATCCATCTCGTCTTCGCCAGAGGCAATACTCCGAGGCGCGGCGCGGTGCTGCGGGCCATCGGCTGGATGGTTGTCTATGCTGTATCAGCCGGAGTGGCGAATGCCATCATCCGATTTTTCGGTGGCGATGCGAATTACGGATTCCTCTGCGAGAAACCACCGACCGCGAGTCTCTTCGATTATCTGGGACCATGGCCGTGGTATATTGGTGCAGTTGGTGTGCTGGCTTGGGTATTCTTTTCCGCGCTGGACCTGCCGTTTTTGCTTGCCAGAAACAGGGCCAAAAAACATCACGCGTAAGCTGGGCAGTGCCGTGCCATCTGAGGTCACCGGTAGGGCGCTGCTGCGTCGGCGCCGAAAAGCCTCAACGAGGCGCAATACGCCAGCCCAGGGCGTTGCCCTGGGCTGGCGTATTTCAGGCCCTTGGCCTTCCAATTTCATTAACCGACAGATGTGGGTAAAAGTCAGGACGCAGCAGCGCCCCATATATGCCGATGGCAGACTGCTTTCGACATGCGAGGCTACACTATTATTGAAAATGCTCTGGGGAAGCGCTGATTAACGTCTCGGATCAAGCGACGGCGAGCGGGAAGTTTTGATGACACAACAGATGCCATACGAGCCGAAAATCATAACAAGACAACCTTCCCTGATAAATTCTTGCTGAGACTCATCTAAACCCGGAACGCAAAGGTATTCCCAATAGGGCAACGCATAAACGTTGCCATAGTAAAGGTCTCCCATAATATAGGAGTAATCTGCCAGTTGATGATACAAGAGGCAAATATCCCGCTCCACTTCTTGCACGGCCACCCAATCAACTTCGGGTTCACCTTGTGTGTGCAAGCTTTGGATTGCATGATTGGCCAACAGTTCCATGTGGTTGTTGTATTGAATTCGTCCACAGGCGTATGCATTGAGAGATGGCCATTCGCTTCGCCTATTGAGCGCGCTCCGTTACCTTGTTAGGCGAACACGTCGAGCGCGGGCTGGCCTTTGTCGGCAACGACAAAGGGGCGTTTGCTCGGCGAATAGACAACCTGGTTGAGCGGTAGTCCGAGCGCGTAAGCGATGGTGGCGTTGAAGTCGGGGATGAGCATTTTATTTTCTACGACTTCGCGGCCTTCTTTGTCAGTCTTGCCGTAAGTGTAACCGCCTTTCACGCCACCGCCGAACAAGACGCCGGAGAATGCTTTCGGATAATGATCGCGCCCGGCGTTTTGATTGATCGTGGGTGTGCGGCCAAATTCGGAGGTGAGCACGATGAGCGTTTCTTGAAGCAGGCCACGCGCATGAAGGTCGGCTACGAGACTGGATAGCGCGCGGTCGAGTGTGTCGCAGCGTTCTGGCACGGCTACAAAATTTGCGCCGTGTGTGTCCCAACCACCTAGGCTGACCTCGACGAATCGCACGCCGCGTTCCACCAGTCTGCGGGCAAGGAGGCAGCCCTGACCGAAGGCGCTGGAACCATAAGCTTTGCGAGTCGGCTCCGCTTCCTCGGTGAGATCGAATGCTTTCAAATCCTCGCTTTTCATCATGGTGATCGCATGGTCATACATATCCGCGTAGGCATTCACATTCCGATGCGGGAAAGTGGCGCGGAAGTCATGGTCGAGATCGGAAGCCAGCGACATGCGGGCGGCGAATTTTTCCTGTGTCAGGCCTTTCTGCACTTTGACGTTCTTGATGCCGTTCTCGGGATTGTTCACGAAGAGCGGGCCTTGCGAAGCGGGGAAAAAACCTGCGCCGGGATGACGGCTGTCATTGCCCACATAGACGAAATTGGGCAACGTGCCGTTTCCGCCGCCTTGGAAGACATTGAGCCATGCTCCCATCGCGGGATGGCGGATGGTGCCGCGCGATGAATAGCTGGTGTGCATGAAGTAATTGCCCTGCTCATGCGCGCCTTGCGTGGAGGAAAGGGAATTGATGACCGTGGCATGGTGCATCTGCTTGGCGGTAAGCGGAAGATACTCGGAGATGCGCAGTCCGTCGGCACTGGTGGCGATGGGCTTGGTGGGGCCTGCGGTTTCGACACCCTCCTTTGGATCCCAAGTGTCCAGATGACTCTGGCCACCGGACATATAGAGATAGATGACATTCTTCGCCGTCGCGACCTGCCTGAGCTTGGAGGCTCCCTCGAATGGAACCGCA
>JAYVQB010000055.1:0-2884 GCA_043757085.1 Verrucomicrobiota bacterium | reverse complement strand
GCTTGCCATCGGCCAGCATCAAAGCACCGGGGCCAATGGTCTTGTCCTCCCACTTCTTCGTGCCGGTAGCGAACTCAATACACTTCAAGGGGGAACGCGAGGCGGTGTTGTCGCCATCGAAACCGTAGAGATGGCCGTCGAGCAACACGCTGGAGCCTAGCTGGTTTTTCAGTTCCTTGTTCTGCCACACGACTGCGGGCGCGGCACCGTCCACCTTGATGAGCGCGCAGCCTTTGTTGTAACTGGAGGAGATGAAGACGCGATCGCCGCTGATGATCGGGTCTGCTGCATTCACGCCATAGCGCGTCGTCCATTCAAAATCCCAGACCTTGCTGCCGTTCTTCGGATTAACCGCGACATAAGATTTACCGGAGCTGAACAAGGCGATGTCCTCCGCGCCGCGCTTCATCAGGATGGGTGTGGAGTATCCCGAATCATCTGCGGTGGATTGCCATAGAATTTTCCCGCTGGTCTTGTCGAGCGCCAGACCTGCGGCGCCGACATTCAGCAGCAGCATCTGCCCATGCACCAGTGGTGAACCAGCAAAGCCCCAGTCGGGAATGTGCGCGCCGGTTTCTTTCTGCACATTCTTCGACCAGATGACTTTGCCCGTTGCGGCGTCGAAGCAGAAGACATCGCCCCACTTGCTGAGATGAAACAATTTATCGCCATCCACGACCGGCGTGGCCGAGGTGCCGCCTTCGTAATATTTATCGCCCAATTCCGCAGGATAGCTGTGCTTCCAGACGACCTTGCCCGTAGCGGCATCGAAGCAAAAAACCGTGTCCATCTTTTCCGCATGACCCGTGGTGAACACCCGACCTTCGGCAACCGAGAACGAGGAAAAGCCGGTGCCGATGCTGGCTTTCCACAAAACTTTCGGAGCCTCCGCGCCCCAGTTGGTTTTCCATGCCTTCTCATCCGAGATGCCGTTGTGATGCGGCCCGCGCCATTGCGGCCATTCAGCAGCAGCGGCAGGTGTTGCGACGACGAATAAAAACGACAGCCAGCAATGCAATGTTTTCATGATGGTCAAAGTTACGCAGTGCTGCGGCAATGCAAATCATTGTGATTGTGCAACAGGTCACGCCTTCAATGAGAAGGAGCGAGAGTATGGCGAAGCCTACTCGCCACTTTGAGCGCATTGGATGTGGCTACACTCAAGACCGAATATATGGCGAGTGGTCTCACGACACACTCGCGCTCCATCTTTTTACAGGTCTTTCGATTCCACCTTTAGCAACTTCTCCAACGCCGCAGCCCTCGCTTTATGCTCTGGCGTGGATTTCATTGCCAGTCGTTTGAAACTGTAATCACGTAGGAATCTGGCCCTCACAGGATCGGCTTCAAATCGCGCGAGCGCGAGCTGGATCAGAGGATGGGCGGGATTGATTTCATAGGCGCGCTCCAGATCGCCTTCGATGGCATCAGGAGTGATGAGGCTGTCGGCCACATCAAAAGCGCGTCGTGTTTCACCGGGACGAATGGCTTTATCTTCTGGCTTCGCAAATAACCAGCGCGCGATGTCAGCCAGTCGGGAATGACCAGATGCCATGCCCTGACGCACTTCAGCCATGAGCCGACGGTTTTCGATTTCGCGGAGATCGGCCAGTTCGCCGTCATCATTAAGCTGCTTCAAGCTGATGGCCTTGAGAAACACGGGCCACCAGTCCGGCACACGGTCTTTCTGAATGACCAACTCCCACACGCGCACGGTGCCATCGGTGGAACATGTCACCAGCCGATGTCCATCGGGACTGAACTGGGCGTTCAAGACGTAACTTTCATGCCCGGTGATGGTCGCGAGCTGCTTGCCACTGGATGTTTCCCAAACGCGCGCGGTATTGTCATTGGATGCGGTGACAATACGACTGCCGTCCGCGCTGAATCGCGCACTGTTCACCGCGCTTTGGTGACCGAGAAGTGTGGAGATTAATTTGCCGCTGGCGGCATCCCAGACGCGTGCGGTCTTGTCATTGGACGCGGTGACAATGCGACTGCCGTCGGCACTGAACTGCGCGCTGTTCACTTCGCGTTCATGGCCCTCAAGCGCCGCTTGCAACTTGCCGCTGGCGGCATCCCAAACGCGCGCGGTGTTGTCATGGGAAGCGGTCACGATGCGATTCCCGTTCGCGCTAAATTGCGCGTTCTGCAGCCAGCCCTGATGACCCTCCAATGTTGCGAGCAACTTGCCTGTGACCGCATGCCACACACGCGCAGTATTGTCATTGGAGGCCGTGACAATGCGGCTGCCGTCCGCGTTGAATTGTGCATAATGCACCCAGCCCTCGTGTCCTTCCAAAGCGACAATTTGCTTGCCCGATGTGGCATCCCACACTCGCGCAGTGTTGTCGTTGGCAGCGGTGACAATGCGACTGCCCTCAGTATTGAATCGCGCCATGCTCACCTCGCTCTCGTGTCCTTCCAGAATGGCCAGTTGTTTGCCTGTCGCAGAATCCCAAACGCGCGCCGTGTTGTCATTGGAGGCGGTCACAACCCGCTTCCCATCCTCACTGAATTGGGCGCTGCTAACGACGCGTTCATGCCCCTTGATGGTGGCGATCAGCCGCCCGGTGGCCGCCTCCCACACCCGCGCCGTCTTGTCCATCGAGGCGCTGACGATCTGCCGGCCATCCGCGCTGAATTGCACCCCCCAAACTTTGTTTTCATGGCCGCGAAGAATCGCCAGCAAGCTTCCCGTCACGGCCCATACCCGCGCGGTCTTGTCTTCCGATGCTGTCACAATGCGACTCCCGTCCACACTGAATTGCACACTCCGGATTGCTCCTTCATGCCCGTGCAGAACAGCCAGCAAACGGCCCATGCCCGATTCCCAAACCCGCGCCGTGCGATCGCTCGACGCCGTGACCATGCGCCGCCCATC
>JAYVQB010000054.1:0-2884 GCA_043757085.1 Verrucomicrobiota bacterium | reverse complement strand
GCTTGCGTAGGCGTAGTATCATGTCCGCAGTCGCGAGACTTTGAGTGGGATTATTGGTCACGGTCGCGCCCGCTGCTTCATACTCCGCATCGGTGAAGAACACAGCATCACCCAGGCCCGATTCGATTTCCACCTGTGCACCCAGCTTGATTAATTTGGAGACAGTTCCCGGAACCACGGCGACCCGCCGTTCATCACGAACTTTTTCCAGTGGAACATAAATCCTCATGCGTAACACTCTGTAGCAAATAACACGTCATGATGGAAGAAAATAATGCAGAAAATAATGCTGAGACACAGAAGTAAATTTGCATTCGCATTGCGCGGATGCCGTGCTTTAGCTTTAAGATCATGAACACCCTCGCCTTTCCCGCCATTGAAGCCAAGCTCAACGATCTTTGCGTCGCCATTTCCACCAATCCTGAAGTCCTCTCCGCCCGTGATCGCGCGGAAGCATTTCTCGCAGATGAAAATGCCGTCGGTCTTTATCGTGAAGTCATCATGATGGGGCGCAGCCTGGAACAGCGCGAACGTGAAGGCGCAGAGATCACCCCGGCGGATGTCCGTTCCTACGAGGAATTGCAGGGCAATGCCGACGCCCATGATGGGATTCGCGCCTTTTCAGAAGCCCAGTCAGTGCTCCAAGGCGTGGCCAATTTGGTCAATGGTTTCGTTAGCAAGACACTGGAAAAAGGTCGCGTGCCTTCGCATGAAGAAGTGTTCGGCGGCAGTGGCTGTGGCGAAGGCTGCGGCTGTCATTGACAGTGTGCTGGCACAAGGCCGATGTCAGTTTGCTGCCAGACCAATGGAAAGTTTTCAAATCCACGAACTCCACGGCGGCCAGCTTGAAGATTGGCTCGACGCGCTGGGCGGGCTGCGCATCAGTGTTTTCCGAGAGTTCCCTTATCTTTATGAGGGCACTTTGGAACATGAGCGCGATTACCTTCGGATTTATCAGAAAGCTGCTGACAGTCTGGTGGTGATCGTCACAGATTCCATTGGCAAGCCCGTGGGTGCGACGACTTGTCTGCCGATGATCGAGGAGGGGCCGGAGTTTCAAGCGCCTTTCATCCAGCAGGGCTACGATCTCAGCCAGATCATGTATTTCGGTGAAAGTATCCTGCTGCCGGAGTGGCGCGGGCGCGGGCTAGGGAAAATGTTTTTCGATCGCCGTGAGGCGCACGCGCGGCGACTGGGAATGAAGATGACGACTTTCTGCGCGGTGGATCGTCCGGCGGAGCATCCTCTGCGCCCGGCGGATTACCGACCGCTTGATGGGTTTTGGGAATCGCGCGGCTATGTGAAACAACCGTCTCTGAAAACTTCCTTCACATGGAAGGAAATCGGTGAAGAAACCGAGTCTCCGAAAACCCTTACCTTCTGGATGAAAACATGGAGCGACTGAAACTGGATCTCTGGTCATTCGATGTCGGCGCGGCGGTGGAAAGTCCGCCGGAGTTCGCGAAGTTGGTCACGCAGCGCGTAATCGAATCGTGGGCGGACGGCGCGGATATTGTGGTTTTCCCCGAGTTCACCTGGATGGGCTTGGAGCGCTTTGTCGAAGGGCCAGAGAAGCTCGCGGGCGTGGCCGCATTGTTTTGGGAAAATCTCTGGCCGGGGCTGCGCGAGCAACTTGATCGCCCTGACAAAGCGGTGGTGTTGGGCACAGTTCCATTCTTGGAAGGCGATGGACGTTTGAAAAATCGCGCTCCAATCTTGAGCGAGGGCCGGGTGCTTTATCAGGATAAGATTCATCTCACTCCGTGGGAAAATGCATTCAGCGGCGGCGGGCCCTTGAGGACATGGCGCTTTCGAGGGCACAAGCTCGCTGTGGTGATCTGCCTCGATGTGGAGATACCAGAAATCTCCGCCGCGTTACGCGGCAGCGAGCTGGATTTGATGCTGGTCCCCAGTGCCACGGAAAATGAACTCGGTGTTGAGCGCATCAGTCGTTGTGCCAGCGCGCGCGCCGTGGAGTTGGGCTGTTACGTCGGAGTTAGTCATCTGGTCGGACGCACCGAGTCGGAGTTGATTGATGAAAATGTCGGCCAGCTCGCCTTATTTATTCCGTCACAATCGCGGTTTCGCGGCTGCGATCACAGCAATGAGCGCGTGATATATCACGAAGGATTTCACCGTCGCTCATTGATTCTAGACATGAAGGCCATTGCAAAAAACCGCGCGCTTCGCTGCGAAACTGATCCATCAAAGATTCGGCCCGGCATCATCCAAGTTGAAAGCGATTGAGCATTCATCAAATTCATCGCCCATGAAATCACTCATCCAAGATTATTACGCCGCCTTCAATTCCGGGGACCGCGAAGCACTGCTCGCCATGCTCTCCGATGACATTGTTCACGAGATCAATGAGAGTGCCACGGAGACCGGGAAAGAAGCATTCCTTGATTTCCTCAAACGCATGGATCGCAGCTATCAGGAAACAGTGGAGGAACTCGTGGTCTTCACCAGTGACGTTTCCAATCGCGCTGCTGCCGAGTTTTTCATTCGCGGCAAATACCTCGCCACCGATGCGGGCCTGCCGGAAGCCAGCGGCCAGACTTATTATCTCCGCGTCGGCGCATTCTTCGAGTTGAGAGACGGCAAAATTTTCCGCGTCACCAACCACTACAATTTGCAATCCTGGCTGCGGATGGTCGGAGCTTGATCATTTCATCCAAAAATAAAAAACAAACCACGAATGGACACAAATAAACACTAATGCTGAGAGTGTTATAAAAACGCTGGCACTCACTCGCTAAATGAATCTGACATGCTTCTCAAATCATTATATTTGTGTTCATTAGTGTTAATTCGTGGTTCTCATTCCCGGATTTAGGTTCATGGCCTCCAAAAGACAAATCCTCACCACGATCATCGCCAGTCT
>JAYVQB010000053.1:0-11328 GCA_043757085.1 Verrucomicrobiota bacterium | reverse complement strand
GGAACTTATTCCACCACTCCGCGACGGCTGCATCGCTCGCGTAGCCGCCTTGCTTCTGTCCGCTGAACTTTACGGGCACGGAAGTTTCCGGCTTCTTGAATACGGGGCCGACATTGCAGCCCGTCATGGCGCAAAAGGAGCAGGCGAGGATCAGCCTCAGCGACATAGGCAATTTCATGGGGAGTGGAGGGAACGGAGAAATGAGTCATTTGCAAGCGAACGACAGGAATTTCCTACCCAGTAACTCGTGTTTGAAGTCCTTTTCGTCGCAGAGATTGGCGAGGCGGATGCCAATGACTCCATCAAATGGAGCGTCACTGACTATTACGTCAAGCTCGACTTGTTCATGAAATCTTATTCGCCCCACGAAAGCGAAGCGCTGCATTTTATATAAAAACTTCTCAATCTAAGATCAAATCTCGCTCGCGCTGGTCACCACATTGAAGTCCGTAGCCAACGCCTCAAAATGTCGCCGCCCACAGCGAATCTTGTCCGCTTCGCTATTCCGCAGTTTTTCAAAATCCTTCGTGCCTTTCGTTTCCCGCACGAGGTAGAGCACAGCGCTATCATGCTTCACAATCGCCCAGTCAGGATTGTAGTCGCCGATGGGTGTTTCGACCTTAAACCACCAAGGCAGTTTGACGAAGAGTTTGATGTCCTCACGCTTGTCTAGGCTCTCCGCAAACTTGCGTTCGATCTCTGAGTCATACACCACGGCATCATAAACCGACTTGTTGACCTCAAGACGGTTGTGCAGGTAGCCGAGGATTTCCTCCGTCTCGAACAGCCGCATTTCAAATTCTTCGCCTTCGATGCGCTCATACTTGATGCCGTCAATGATCAGGCGATTCAGTGTGTGGCGCAGGATGGCCGCGACCGCATCCATGAACTTTTGAGGGTTCAACATGAACTCGCCAAGGCGCTTAGATTCCTTGAGGATTCGCACCAGTGTTCCCCGCGTCAGTTCCGTCTCGCCTTGCAGGTAAGCAAGCACATCGGGCAATGCACCACGATAGACTTCGTTCTTTCCGCCTTCGCGGAGCACGGTTCCGGTGAGGCCACGGCGCTCGACTTCCACACCGGTTTCACGGTAGCTCAAGCGCACCGCTTCAATGCGCTCCATTTTGCGAATCTCTGCGGCTGCGTTTTGCACGAGCGTTTCTGTGCTGTATTCTACCGCGTAGGTCGTGCGCGGCTTGATACGGTTCCAAAGCTCTTGGAACTCGGTATCCAGCGCCACGGCTTTCCTGAAGACCAGCTTTTTGCCGACTTCATCGCGCTTGATATGGCGTTCCAACTGGTAAGAAGCGAGCACGTCCAGCACTTCCTCTTTCAGTTCCTTGTAGGCTTCAGGGAGCACGTCTTCAAAGCCAGGGGCTTGCGGGTCGAAGGTGCTCTGAATACGCCCCGCGTTATCCACAATGCCTTTGGCTTGCAGAGCTTTCCAAATGGTTTCCGAGCCGATTCTTCCGATGGGCTTTGTTTCTTCGCCTACCAGATGCTCCAGTTTCACAAATGCCAGCATCGGCACTTTGCCAAATGTCACGCCGCAGTCTTCCTCGTATTCGCTTTGCAGCGACTTCGCAAAATCCTCGTAGCTCTCATTGGCGATGATCACCAGCTTATTGATGTTCTCATCGAACACACGCTCGCCATCCTGGTTGACGGGCAGACGCATCCCGCGCCCGATCTCTTGCCGCTTCTTCGTGGTGGAACTCGTTTCGTTGAGTGTGCAGATTTGAAAGACGTTCGGATTGTCCCAACCCTCGCGCAGCGCGGAATGGCTGAAAATGAAGCGCAGCGGCTCATCGGCGGAGAGCAGACGTTCTTTGTCTTTCATGATCAATCCATACACGTCATCATCTGCCTGCGTATCGCCTTTAGTGTCTTTCAATGCACCCTTTTTATCCTGTGCGAAATAGCCGTTGTGCAGTTGCTCCACCGGCCACGGCAGCAAGTTCTTGAAACGGTCATCCTTCACCAGCTCGCGGTAACATTCTTCAAAGGCCACGGAGAACTTGCCCGCTAGGGGTTTGCCGTCATCGGAATAGCTGCGGTAGTTGGCAACGCGATCAATGAAGAACAGCGAGAGCACTTTGATTCCTCTCTCTTGAAGCTGCGCTTCTTTGATCAAATGCCGCTCCACGGTGCGGCGAATCTGTTCACGCCACAGGTCATCGCGCATCCCGCCCATTTCTTGCCCAAGCACAATGCGTCGGCCATTGCTCAAAAGCACGAACTCATTGCCGGGTTCAGCGTTGATCTCGGCAATCTGGTAGCCATTGGCATACAGGGCGCGCTCACCGGATTTGTAGTGCAGATCGTCACCACTTTTCACCGTGACTTTCTTCCGCTTCACGCCTTCCGCCTGTTCAACGTCGATCTCGACTTGCGCCTTGATGCCGCTTTTATTGTCCACTCTCACAAGCTTGATGTAAGCCTCGTTGTGGGCGTTTTCACTCGTAACGCTCGCCACCACGATTTGCTTCACGAGCCGCAGCTCGTAGGCCCTGATCGGATCGAGCTTGTAAGTTAGGTTGTAGAGATTTTTGTGCGTGGCGGAGTAGCGCAAGGTGCAGAGTGGATTCAGAGCTTGAATCGCCTGTTGCGCTCTTTCCGTGCTGTCCACGCTTTGCGGCTCATCAATGATGACGATGGGACGTGTCGCACGCACAAACTCAATCGGCTGGCGACCAGAGAGCTTGTCGCTCTCCTTGTAAATGACATTGCTGCGCTGTTCGGTTTCGGTGCCAGAGAAGTTCTTTCTGAAAGCGTCAATGTTGATGACGAGAATTTGAACGTTGTTGCTGGTGGCGAACTGGCGGAGCTTTGCCGGACGCTTGGAATCGTAAACGTAGTGCTCCGCTTCCACGTTGTTGTATATCGCCCGCATGTGCTCGCGGGTGATTTCAAGATTCTTCAGCACGCCTTCACGAATGGCGACACTGGGCACCACAATGATGAACTTCTTGAAGCCGTATTTCCGGTTCAGTTCAAAAACAGTGCGCAAGTAAACGTAGGTTTTGCCGGTGCCCGTCTCCATTTCCACGGAGAAATGCGGACACCAGTGGCTTCCCGCATCGTCCACCCATGTCCAGCTTTCTACGGCTTCGGACACATCCAGAAGGTTTCGCTCCTGCACCCGCTGGAGGTTCTTCAAAATTGTGTCTTCCGAGATTGCCAAGGCATTACCAACCCCGAGTTCAGTCTGACCGACCGCACCGAAAAGCGGCGTATCGAAGGTTTGCAGTATGGTTGAGAAGTCAGTCTTTTCGAGCGGCTGGCCGTCGAACAGATCGGTCACGGCCTCCACCGCTTCGATCTGGTAGGCCTGCTTCGCGTCGAATTGCAGCTTCATGGTTTAAGATTAAATAAACAAACCCTTCATTTGCAATGAGTTACTATTTGTTCGGTTTGATTTTTTGGAATGGAATTAAATAAAAATCATGCCCAAAACGGCAGGTAGCGGGCAAATTTTTCGGGAAGCACCCATAGCCTTCACATTTCTTCGCGTGCATTCTCCTCATTCATATTGTTAGGAAGAGAGAATTTTTTTTGCCTTTTCGTTTTCGTTTTTGTATCGACCCTATGTCTGCGGCCAGGCGAAGCTGCTCACACTCCCTTTCCAGTTCCTGCCGCAATTCCGACTCACTAGGCAGCACCAGTTTGTATTTGCTGGCGAATAGTTTTTTATTCTCATGTAACACGGAATAGCGCACCACGGTTTCATCTTTATGGGCGCACAAGATCACACCCACGGTCGGATTATCCAACGTGGCACGTTTCTGGTCATCGTAGAGCCGCACATACATATCCATCTGGCCGATGTCTTGATGGGTTAGTTCCTCCGTCTTTAGATCGATCAGCACAAAACATTTGAGTAAGTAGTTATAAAATACGAGGTCTATGTAGAAATCCTTGCTCTCGGTGCTGATGCGCTGCTGGCGGGCAACAAAAGCGAAGCCTTTACCCAATTCCAGAAGAAACGCTTGGAGGTGCTCCAACAAACCATCTTCTAATTTCGACTCCAAGAGCTTACCCGTTCCAGGCAAGCCCAGAAATTCCAACAACACGGGATCACGCACAAATTCGCGGGGTGAAGACGGCAGTTGGGCGAGTTTTTTAACGGCTTCTTTCTGCACAGATTTTCGATCTTTACTGGCCAAGAGACGCTCGTAATAGAGGGTCCCTAATTGACGTTCCAACTGTCGCGTGCTCCAGTTTTGTATCGCACATTCGTTTCCATACCACTCTCTGGCAGCGGAGTTCTCCACTCGCAAGAGCAGACGGTAATGCGTCCAACTCAATTCGGAACGCACTGCGTCCCAAATTGGAAACGCAAGATAAAAAGCCCGCATGGAGCGTAAATTACGTTCATCAAACCCCCTTCCAAACTCAGCCGTTAAATTCGCTGCCACCACGGCCAGTAGCCCCGCTCCGTAGCCAGCTCGCACCTTGCCGCCTTGTTCGCGCTCCACAATATGACGCCCGACTTCCCAGCAGGTTCGCACCTGCACCGCGTCCACAGCACGTAAGGCCTGTCGCCGTGCTTGCTGAATAATCTCACGCAAGGAGCCAAGCAATTCCTTAAGTGTTCCTTTGGACAACTCTGCTATTTTGCGTGTGTTTCCCTTGTTCATACCGTCCTGAAGCTGAGAACACCGCGAGCCTTCATGGTCTGCACTGCGTTCGTTTTGAGTTGGTCGTTGCCTTGGAATCCATCATCAAGGCAAATCACACGGGAAGGTTTCATGTCGGCCATTGCCTTGATTACTTCCGGCGTCAGATTGCCATCAAGACAGACGAGCATCGTTCCCCCTTCTACACTAAACACCTGCTTTCCAGCAAGCTGTGTCGCTTCGATTTTGGTGGAGAGGGGGAAGCCGGATTTGAGCAAGAGTTCTGTGAGAATGTCTTCTTGGGACCGGTCAGGGAGCACATGGTCAACGTGCAATTCAAGCTGATTCGTTACGCCTTCTGGAGTGTCTGTTTGCGTGCCGTCCCACGGTTTGAAGTTCGAGCTGTCTAGTTTGAAGGCGCGAAATCCCCGATCCGATTTCGCGACTCTTTCCAAATCAAGCTTGTCAACGTCTTCGTTGTTAAGTTCTTTGATGACGCGACGCACGCGCTCTTTGGTGATGTCTGCAATGGTCGGAAAGTCTGCGCGTTCTGTCCTTTCAGGTAGCTGCACAAGAATTACCTTTCTGCGACCACCATCTTCCTCATTCGCCTGAAATACTGCTTCTGCTGTAGTTCCTGATCCTGCGAAGAAATCGACTACGATGTCGTCAGTGTCCTTTGTCGTCGCTATTTGCAGCATTTGTTTAATCAGCCTAACAGGCTTGGGCGTCTGAAAATCACCCTGCAACTCGGGAAAAAGTGTTCTCAACTCCTTAGTCCCTTCGTCAGTCGATCCCACTTCGTTATGAATCCATACGGTGCTTGCTCTTCTGCCTTGCTGCACTTCTGTTAGAAACCTCTTCAAGCGAGGGAAAGCTGTTCCATGTTTGCCAAACCAAATTCGGTTCTCTGCGAGTAAACGCGTCATCGTCACTTCCGAATAAAGCCAGTGCTTCCCTTGAGGTGAATCAAAGGTCGCGCCAGTGGGCGACTTCACATCAAAGTGACCGGCACTTCGTTCGCCAGCGGCCGTCAAGTCATTTGACAGCCAAACGCCTCTCGGATCGTCGTCCGGGTTACTATACCGAGCGTCCATCTCAGCCGTGCGAGGGAGGAGGTGGATTTGTGCGCTGGAAACGTTCTTCGCAATGCAGAGGATGTATTCGTGAAAGCGTCCAAAATGGGTGGCGTCAGCCTTGCCGCTATAAATCTTTTGCCATGTGACCGCAGCTATGAACGACTCCTCTCCGAAGATTTCGTTACATAGCTTTCGTAGATTATCGAATTCAGTGTCGTCAATACTGATAAAAATCACACCGTCCTCGCGCAGTAGATTTCTTGCGAGAAACATGCGTGGATACATCATGTTGAGCCATTTGGAATGGAAGCGTCCGTCTGTGTCGGGATTGGTGCTGAACTTCCTTCCTTCTGCATCAACTTGGCCTGTATAGGAAAGGTAGGTGTCCAAATTTTCTGAATAGTTGTCAGGGTAGATGAAATCGTTCCCCGTGTTGTAAGGCGGATCGATGTAGATCATCTTCACTTTCCCCAAGTAGCCCTTTTGCAGGAGCTTGAGCACTTCAAGATTGTCGCCCTCGATGATGAGATTTTCCGTGGTGTCGAAGTTCACCGACTCCTCGCGGCAAGGCCGCAGCGTCGCGCGGCTCGGCATCTGGATCGTGCGGAAACACTCTGCCTTCCCAGGCCAGTTCATGCCATAGCGCTCCTTGCCATTGTCCACGATTTCGCCCAGAGTCGTTTTCAGGCGGTCAAAGTCCACCTTCCCGTCTTCCGTGATCACCTCCGGGAATAGCTGCCGCAGTTTCTCCCGCTGTTCCGCCGCAATGTCCTGCGACCGCAGATCAAGTTTTTCAGGTTGTGTTTGTTCAGTCATTTTACGTTCTCCAACAGTTTGGCGATTTGTTCGGGTGAAGGAAGCTCGCCTTTAAGCTCTTTCGGCAAGGTTTTCACCATACGGTAAGTGGCTACGCCAACGGGTTTTCTGGCATCACGCAAGGCGTATTCGACGATGGTGCGGCGTTTCTCTTTGCAGAGGATGATGCCGATGGCGGGGTTCTCTCCAGATTCACGCACCTGGGTATCGAGTGCGGCGAGGTAGAATTGCATTTTACCGACGAACTCGGGTTCGAATTCTCCCACCTTGAGATCAATGGCCACCAGAGCTTTCAAACGACGATGGTAGAGGAGCAGGTCAATGAAGTATTCCTTCTCATCTACTTCCAAGCGGAACTGGCTGCCGACAAAGGCAAAGACTCCACCCATGGCGCGAAGGAAGTCCTCCATGCGCGTGATGAGGGCGCGCTCCAGTTCCCGCTCGGAGTGGGCTTCGCCGAGTTCCAGAAAGTCGAAGATGTATTCATCTTTGACCGCGAGCTTGGCTTGGGCGCGGATGGCCGGGCTGACAGCGCGGTCGAAGTTGGTCTGGTTGAGCAACGTGCTTTCATATGCCTGACCTTCGATTTGATGGATGAGGACATTCTTTGACCAACCGAACTTGGCAGTGGAACGCAGGTAGAACTCGCGTTCCAGAGAATCATTGCAGCGTTGCAGGATGGTCAGATTGTGGGTCCAGCCGATGATTGCAACCAGTGGTTGCAATTTTGGAGTGTCCGCGTAGGCGGCCCAGAACTCGCTCATGTAGAACAGATTGCGCCATGAGAAGCCGGACACACCGGGAAACTCTATTTGCAGATCCTGAGCCAGCTTTTTGACGACCACATCACCTTTGGTTCCAAGTTCCTGGCGTTGGCAAATCATTCTCCCAATATCCCAATACAAGGCCACCAACTCCTTGTTGACGGCCCGCATAGCCTTAAGCTGTGCAGAGCGAACACGCGCTTTCACCTCGACCAATAGGTGGCCGTAGTCTGGGAGGATTTGCAGTTTGGCTTCTTTGTTTGACTTTTTCATCATGCAACCCTCCAACGTATGGTGAAAAGTTCAGTCTCGCTCACCTGTTGTTGAAGCCGTTTCTCGACTTCATCCATGAGCGCATCCTTTTTCGCCTCGATTTCACGGGCGGCAAGCTCGTATTCCTTCCACGCTTCATCCCGCTTGGCATCCAACTGCTTGCGCTCGCGTTCCAGCTTCAATTTTTCCGGCAGGTTCGCCACCGTGCGTGCCGAGCGTTTCACTTCCTTAATCCGCTCTTCAAGCTCCTTCAGTTCCAGCTTGAGGGAAGCGCGTTGGTCTTCTCCCCAGCGGTCGAGCTTGTCGAGTTCCAGCTCGAAAAATGATGCGTTTTTTATGCTCAGTTCATCAAGGATCACGCCCCGCTGCTTTGCTATCGCAGCCTGCAAAGAATCCCTGCCTGCGCTTCCAACTTCGGCTGCAATTTCCGAATCTTGGCCGTCGAGGGTAAAAAGTCGCTGGCACTGTTCGGGCAGGAGCGGCGTGGCGTCATCGCGGCGACCTGCCAACAACACATGATCCTGCGTTTCAAATGCGGTGACGGTAATAGCATGGGCTACCAGCCAGCCGCTTTGACCGCGCAAAGGGTCGAGCACGGCGATATTGCGGCCCGTGCCGGAATAGTCGAAACTGATTTCCGCAGGTGGTAGTTCCAGAGCCCGGCAGTGCCCAATGATGCGTTGAGCCAGAGGATGCCCCACGCGATAAAGGTTCACATCTTCGACGTGCTTTCCTACACGATAAGGGCCGGAATGAATATTCTCTCCAGGGAAGGGGTTAGAACTCAGTAGGAATGATTTCCCATCTTCGCTGAACTCTGCGCACTCCCGCAGGAAATATCGAGTGAGCGCCCACAGCCATTGTTCATAGCGGGTCAGGGCTTCCGTGCTCTCGCGTAGTTGCACCCGCAATTTTTCCTGCACTTCCTCATCAAAATTCTCCAGCAGCTTTTGTCGGGTTTCCTTCATGCGCTCATCAATCTGTGATTCCATTTCGCGCTGGAGCGCGTTGAAGGCATCTGTAATCTCTGCCGTGCTGCGGCAGCTCTGATAAATGGCGGCAATACGCGTCTCGAAATCGACGCCGGACTCAATGCTTCCCAGCACCTCGTCACTCGCGCCAAACACTCCGCTGAAAAGCTGGAACTTGTCTTTTAGCAGTTCGTAAACCCGCTGGTCGGCAGCATTGTTCTTGTTTAGGAAGTTCACGACGACCACGTCGTATTTCTGCCCGTATCGGTGACAGCGCCCGATGCGCTGTTCAATGCGCTGCGGATTCCACGGCAAATCGTAATTCACCACAAGTGAACAAAACTGAAGGTTGATGCCTTCTGCGGCAGCTTCGGTTGCAACCATGATCGTGGCCTCCTCACGGAAGAAGTCCACCAGAGCGGCACGCATGTCAGCCGTGGGTGAGCCTGTAACGTGGTCGGTTTCCTGATGCCGTGTCACCCATGCTTTGTAAATTTCGCGTGAGCGTGCGTCATTGTTGCTGCCGTTGAACAATACAACTTTTCCTTTGTGCGGAGAATCTTCAAGAATTTGCAGAAGGTATTTTTGCGTGCGTGTGGACTCGGTGAAGATGATCGCTTTTTGTGGCGCTCCAAATTCTTGCGCCTTCGCAAAGCCGCTGCGAAGCGCGGCCATCAATGCCTCTCCCTTCGAGTTCTTCACGATGGAATCAGCCAGAGCCTTGAACTCGATCAATGCTTGGCGTTCCTGCTCAAGCTCCGCGAGCTGTTCGCTGGTCAATGGCTCCTTTTCCTTTTTGCCCTCCTCCTCACTCCATTCCTCTTCGATTTCGTCAATCGTTTCAAAGTCTGGTGAAACCTCCTGCGGTTCCAAAGCGGACGTTGCGTGCTCTTTCGCCGCCGTCTCTAAACGGGTGGAAAGCGCGCCGAGCGTGCCTGAAATAGCAAAGGTAGAGGAAGCGAGCAGCTTGCGCAGAATGAGCGTCATCAGCTTGCGTTGACTCGACGGCAGCGCGTAAAGATTCTCGCGCTGGAGGTATTCGGAAACGAGATCGTAAAGCCGTTGTTCTTCCGGTGTCGGCACGAACTCTTGCGTAATGGGAATGCGGTTCGTGTAGCGGATGTATTCAAGCACCTGCCTGCGCAAGGTGCGCTGGCACACGGTTTTCAACCGCTCCCGTAGCGCCTGATGGTCTTCATTGGTGCGGTTCGTGCAGAACTGCGATTTAAAACTCTTGAGATCACCGAACACCAGGTCGTCAACGATGCTCACGAGGCCGTAAAGCTCTTGAAGCGTGTTTTGCAGCGGTGTTGCCGTCAGCAAAACTTTCGGTGCGTGCGAAATTGCATTCTTGATCGCATTGGCGATGCGGTTCGTCGGCTTGTAAACATTCCTGAGCCTGTGTGCTTCATCCACGATCACCAAATCCCATGGAACCTGCTTCACATAAATATCTTTGGAACGGACGAAGTGATATGAGCAGATGACGATTTCCCTTTGGTCAAAGGGATTCAGGTTGCCTGCCTTGATGCAGGCATTGAACGACTTCGCCTCAAGGATCACTGACGGTAGGAAAAACTTGTCAGCGAGTTCTTGGCTCCATTGCTTGCGCAAGTTTGCCGGAACGATGATGAGCAGCTTGCGCCTCTGCTCTGCCCATTTCTGCGAGAGTAGAATCCCCGCTTCAATAGTTTTACCAAGCCCGACTTCATCGGCTAACAACGCGCCTTTTGAGAGCGGCGACCGGAAGGCGAAAAGTGCTGCGTCAATTTGATGCGGGTTGAGGTCAACTTGCGCGTCCGCCAAAGTTGCTGCCAGCTTCGCTACACTGTCAGACGGACAGCGTTTCGTCAGCTCGTATGCTAAATATTTTGCGTGATAGGCGGAAGTCATCTACCGAGAAAATATTGTGAATGACTTTCCGAATTCATGAGGGCAAACCTTTGAAGGGGTTAATGACTTTCACACTATCGTAGTCTTGGCCGTGATTGAGGTTTTCGGAATAGAGGGTGTGGCAGCCAAGTTCTTCTGCGGAAGCGAGGATGGCCGCGTCCCAGTAAGAAATCTGAAAGCGGCGTTGCAGAGCAAGCGCTTTGCGCACCGTTTCAGGTGTAGCTGTGGCACAGGGGTAACTGAAGAGTAACTCCAACGCGGACGCAATCGCTTCAGCACTTTGACCGAGGCGTTTTTTCCTCAGACAAGTATGAATAAACTCTTGCACGACCTGCATCGACAATGAAATGTCACCCACGGCGATGAGTTGCAAAGCCGACTGACGCTTTTTAGCATCCACAAGGTCACGCGACACGGCATAAACGAAGACATTGGTGTCAAAAAAGCAGTTCATTCCCATTTGCCCTCATGACGGTCATAAACTTCGTCACGATTGAACTTGCCAATCGGCTCCGTAAGTTGAACGCGACTAAGTGCTAGAATGAGCTTTTGCGCCCGGGCTTTGCGCTCGGCTGCAACATCCGTAGCAGGCTGGGATATGACGTAAATTAGACCTTGGGCCACCAGCTCTTTGAGTGGCATCTTGCGCTGCGCAGCCACTACTTTAGACCGATGCAAGAGGTCATCAGGCAGGTCGATGGTTGTTTTCATGAAAACATATTTACTGCTTTATGGCCATATTGTCAATAAACCGGCCAACGGAAGGTGAAAAGAGCGGCGTAAAATTGAATGAGTTTTCATCAAACATATTCCCCTGAAAAGTTTTCTTGCCACAAACCGGAACCGTGCTTTCTTTCACGCTCCAAAACAGGAAAACCTCGCCGCCAGGTTGGCGGCAAAAGATAGAACGAAC
>JAYVQB010000052.1:0-2897 GCA_043757085.1 Verrucomicrobiota bacterium | reverse complement strand
TAAGAATCGAGTTGCGACGAGTAGTAAACTTCTGCCTGCACGTTCGCATAAACCCAATCGGGGAAATCTTTCGCGATCTTCGTGTAAGTCGCGGCTTTCTGCGCAGCGGCGGGCAAGTCGCCAAAGCCTGCGGCGTCGGCGGGGTCTTTGTCGAGCTTCGACAAATCTATGTCGTGCGGGATGTCCACGAATTTGTCCCAGTCCACGCGTGAGCTTGTGGTGTCGATCACGTTCGCGACGGTGACGCTGGCGCGGCTGTTGATCTTCTTTTTGTCATCAATGTAAAGCACGGTCGCGGAGCGGAGCAGTGCGGGCTGGTAGTTCGCCTTGCCCTGAGCGGGCATGAAATATTCTGTGGCACCGTCGGGAATCTGCGGGCGCATGACGCTTCCAGATTCCGATGGAGCCGCTTCCTTCGCTTCCGGTGGCGTGAAGCCATCGTCTTCGGCATCGGCTTTGTTCTTCGCGGGCGCGGTGCCGGATTTGACGGAATTGATTTGGAACTCATCGCGCTTCGGATCCATCAAGGTTTTAATTTGATTGCGCGAAAGCGGGCCGGGCAGATAGCTCATGCACCAGCGGACTTGGAAAACTACGGGCTGATCTTCATGAACGTTGTTCATGAGAAAGATACGGTTGCCGAGGGCGGACATCATTTTCTCCATGTCAGCGCGATTAAATTTTGCGTTCTGCGCAGCGGCAGCGCCTTCGAGTCCGTCGAGCAGCCGCGCTTTGTCGCGCTCGGTCTGCAAACGTCCAATCCACCAGGTGCCCATGTTCGAGAGCGCTTTGTAATCGAGATCAACGGGATTCTGCGTGGCGAGCAACATGCCGAGACCGAAGGCGCGCGCCTGCTTGAGCAGAATCATCATCGGCTTCTTCGACGGGGGCATCGCAGTCGGCGGCAGATAGCCGTAAATCTCATCCATATAAAACATGGCGCGCAGGCTGGTGGTGCCGCTCTGGGCGCGCATCCAACTGAGAAGCTGCGTCATGAACAGGCTGACAAAGAACATGCGCTCGTTGTCGTCGAGATGCGCGATGCTGAAGATGCTCACGCGGGGCTTGCCTTCCTTCGTGTAAAGCATGTCCTGGATATTCAGCGGCACGCCCTGAAGCCATGCGGCAAAGCTGGGCGACGCGATGAGATTGTTCAGTTTCATCGCCAGCTCGGTGCGTTTTTTCTCGGAAAGGAAATCATCCAACGCGACGACGCCGACTTTGCGGAAGGGCGGCTGTTGCGTCATTTTCACAAGCGACTCCAGCGTCACGTCTTGGCCTTTCTGCCAGCAAGTCGTGAAGATATTCGAAAGCAAAATGTGCTCCGGAGACTGCACAGGATCGCCTTCGACTCCGGCGAGACTGAGCAGGCTGGCGACGGTGCTTTGCACGCGCTCGGTGAAAATTTCTGCGTCCTCCATGACGGCAGCATCGGGCGAGGCGAGCGACGCAATAATGCTTACCGGAATCCCCGCGCTGCTGCCGGGTGTGAAAATGGTGATGTCTGTCTGTGCGCGTAGCTTCTTGATGCGATCTGTGCTTTGTCCCCAATCGGCGAGTCCTTTTTGCCAAGTTTGCGCCTGCGCTGCGGCGAACTCATCGACTGATTGGCCTCTGCGCTTCGCATCGTCTTCATTGACCCACGGTTTGAATTCGTCAGCGCTGAGGTTCGGGAACGTGAGCAAGAAATTTGCGATGTCGCCCTTCGGATCAATGGCGATGACTGGAATGTTGTCCATCGCGGCTTCTTCGAGAAGCGTGAGGCAGAGGCCGGTCTTGCCGGAACCGGTCATGCCGAGCACGACGCCATGCGTCACGAGGTCTTTGGAATCGTAGAGGACGAGCGAGTCGTCCATCTGCTTGGTGCCAATGTCATAGCCGCGCCCGAGATAAAAGGTGCCGAGCTTTTCGTAAACTTCCGGTTTGATGTCCATTTTTAAAAATGGATTGTAGGCCGTTTGTGTCAAACGGCGAAGCATCTCATTTAGGCCGTCTGACACAGATGGCACATTGGTGAAAGGATTCCCTCTGGGGAGTCGCGTGACGGTGGCCATCACAAAGAATGAGCCGAAGAAGGCGACCGATGGCAGATGTGCTCATTGCTGGTTTTGCTCGGCGTAACCAAGCAACTATCTGTTGCCCGTCCATTCTGGGCGGTTCTGTCTCTAAATGATTCCGTGCAGAATGACCGGAATACACACAGGTAGCAGAACTGTGCCACGCAAGGTCGCTCTTGTGCGCTGCGCGGATGTTCCGATTGAAGTCTTTCTTGCGCAGCTTCGCTAAGGCTGTTACCAGCGGCACCGCAAATTTATGTTGTTCCAAAAAAATCATAAGTCCGTGCGACTGGCATCGTTCTTGTTGCTCGCGCTATTTTTTGCAAGCTGCCAGTCCACTCCCCCTGGTTCTTCCAGCACTGGAAAAGACGCTCTCGGCCACCGGCCCGGCCCACGAGGCTTCACGACAGTTGTGATTGATGCCGGTCACGGCGGGAAAGACTCCGGCGAGAACGCACGTCGCACCGGGCTGGTGGAGAAGACTGTCGCGCTCGATACGGCGAGACGACTGCGCAGCGAACTCGCCAGCAGCTTCAAGGTTGTCATGATGCGTGATTCCGACGAGTTCGTCGATCTCGATGAACGTGTGCGCCTAGCAAGTCACTACGGGAATGGCGTGCTGGTCAGCATTCATTACAATGCCAGCGCTCCGAGCATCGCCGGGCCGGAAACCTATTTCTGGCGCGTGGACAGTTATACATTGGCAAAGCGCGTGCAGCGCAACCTTTCCGCCGTCAACCCCTACCACAACAGCCGTGGTCTCGTTCGCCGCCGACTCAGACTCACGCGCAATCCCGAAATCCCCTGCATCCTCGTTGAGTGCGGCTATCTCACAAATTC
>JAYVQB010000051.1:0-2902 GCA_043757085.1 Verrucomicrobiota bacterium | reverse complement strand
CCAAGAACGAACAGGGATCATGGGTGGCCCTGACCGTTGATAAGAAAGGCCGCCTGCTCTGTGGGGATCAATACGGCGGCGTCTATCGCCTGACACCTCCCCCCATCGGTTCCGCAGAAAAGGCCATCGTGGAAAAAGTCGAAACCGGAATCGGTGGAGCACACGGCCTGCTCTATGCATTCGATTCCCTCTACATGATGATCTGCGAAAGCGTGGACGGCAACCAGTCCCAAGGACTCTATCGCCTGCGTGATAAAGATGGGGACGACCACTTTGACAAGCCAGTGCTGCTCAGTGGTTGCAAAGGGGCCGGAGAACACGGCCAGCATTCCATCCAGCTCAGCCCCGATGGCAAAGGCATCTATTTCAACAGCGGCAACCACACTAGCCTGCCCGAGAATCTCGCCATCACCCGCGCCGCGAAAGGTCAGTGGGATGAAGATCACATCCTCCCCCGCATGTGGGATGCAAACGGCCATGCGCGCGGCATTCTCGCTCCTGGAGGCTACATCTGCAAAACTGATCCCGAAGGAAAAACGGTCGAGCTGATCAGCGCGGGCTTCCGTAACGAATTTGATTTCGCCTTTGATGCCAATGGCGAAATGTTCACTTACGACGCCGACATGGAATGGGACATGGGCGCACCTTGGTATCGCCCCACGCGCATCAACCATTGCGTAAGCGGAGGCGAATACGGCTGGCGCTCCGGCTCCGGCAAGTGGCCCGCCTTTTATGAAGACAGCCTTCCTGCCGTCGTCGATATCGGGCCCGGCAGCCCCACCGGCACCATCTTCGGCACCGGCGCGAAATTTCCCGCAAAATATCAGAAGGCGCTCTTCGGCAACGACTGGACTTACGGCACCATGTATGCCGTCCACTTCAAGCCCGATGGCGCAGGATTCAAAGGCGTGAAAGAAGAGTTTATCTTCGGAAAAGCGCTGCCGCTCACCGATGTCGTCATTAACAAACACGACAGCGCCATGTATTTCGCCACCGGCGGACGCCGAACACAGAGCGCCGTCTATCGCGTGACTTATGAAGGCAAAGAAAGCATCGCACCCACCGCAGCGTATGCCGTCACGCCTGAGATGAAACAGCGCCATGAACTTGAAAATCTCCATCAAGAAGGCACTGGCCCGGAAGCGATCAATAAGGCTTGGCCTTTCCTCGGCAGCAAAGATCGCAATCTGCGTTTCGCCGCACGCGTGGCGATTGAGCGCCAGCCAGCCAAACTCTGGATGGAGCGCGCGCTCAAGGAAAAAGACACGCAGGCGCTCATCGAGTCCATGATCGCCCTCGCCCGAGTGGGCCGCACTCCCCTGCCCGCTGCACCGCCCGTGTCTGCTAATTCAACCGGTGCCGTGCCCGCGACAACTCCAGAGAACGCGCAACTCCAGCTCAGCATTCTCGAAGCTCTCGGCGGCATTGATTTCAAAAAGCTCGATCTCAATCATCAGCTTCAGTTGATGCGCGCTTACCAGTTGGCATTCACCCGCCTCGGCAAACCCGACGCCAGTGTCTGCGCGAAGGTGGCCGAAATCTTTGATCCTCTCTACCCGCAGGCCGATTCCTCGCTCAATCGCGAACTCTGCCAGTTGCTCGTCTTCCTCGATTCCAAAAGCGTCGTCTCCAAGTCTCTCGCCCTCATGGCTACGGCCAGTGATGATGCGGAAGCGCTGGCCACGGATGAACTTCTCTCGCGCAATACCGATTATGCCAAGGCTGCAGAAGAGGTGCACAAGAGCCGGCCAAACCGCCAGCAATTCTTCCTCATCTGGTCGCTGCGCAACGCGAAAATCGGATGGACGCCAGACTCCCGCAAGACCTACTTCTCATGGTTCCCTCACGCCCGCACCTGGAAAGGCGGCAACAGCTTCAAGGGCTTCATCGAGAACGCCCGCAAGGAAGCTCTTGTGAACTTTGTGCCGCCGGGCGAGGCCGCCGAACTCGACGCCCTCTCCAGCAAAAACGAAGCTGTTCTCGCAGCCAACATCACCCCACCGAAAGGCCCCGGCAAAGCCTACGCCACCGATGATGTGGTGAAAATCGCTCAAGGCGGATTGAAGGGGCGCAACTTCAACAGCGGAAAAAATCTCTTCAGCGCCGTCATGTGCGCCACCTGTCATCACTTCGCGGGCGACGGTGGAAATATCGGCCCCGACATCACCGGCGCGGGCAACCGCTACTCCCTGCGTGACCTTGTCGAGAACATCACGGAACCCAGTAAGGTCATCTCCGATCAATACGGCTCGCATCAAATCGAGAAAAACGATGGCAGCATCATCCTCGGAAGAATCGTCGGCAACGACAGCGGCAAGCTGCTGGTCATGACCAATCCCTTCGCTCCCTCGGTCACGCTTGCGGTTGATGAAAAGGAAATCAAGAGCAAGAAGGACTATCCCGTCAGCATGATGCCGCCCGGCCTCATCAACTCCCTCAATGAGGATGAACTCAAAGACCTTCTCGCTTATCTGCTCTCCGGCGGAAACGACAAGGACAAAATGTTCGCCCCCTGATCGTCGGATCAATCCGCTCCGTTTGGGAAACGACGAGCGGATCAAGCGCATGAACGATGAGATATTCGACAAAGTAGAATCCCTCGTTACCATGCGCCGCCTATGCTCGACATCCGCCTCATCCGTGAAAATCCCGCTTATGTGAAGGAACGCCTCGCCACTCGTGGCGACGATTTGCTGGCTGCGCAGGTGGATGAAGTTCTCTCGCTGGATGAGCATCGTCGCGCGGCGGAGACAGAACGGCAGAAGCTGCAAGGCGAGCGCAATCGTATCAGCAAAGAGATCGGCATCGCGAAGAAGCAAGGCAACGACACTGCCGCAATCGAAGCCGAAGTGCGCGGCATCGGCGACCGCATCGAGCAAATCGGACGCGATGCGGATGCGCT
>JAYVQB010000050.1:0-2902 GCA_043757085.1 Verrucomicrobiota bacterium | reverse complement strand
TGCGCCGCATTCCTTCGCATGAGGGCTGCCGCACCCGATGCGCCTTATCGCCGGATGTGGAGTCAATTGCGCCGTGCGCGGATGTCACGAGGTGAGTTCTATCAAACCGCAGCGCAATATATTCAGCATCGCACGCAAAATGGTGTGCCGCTCACTTCCAACTGGCAGGCAATTCTTGATCAGAATGACTCACTCAATTACAGCCGCGCATCTGACGAGACCGGCAAACCCATGCCCTCCGATGAACGCCACAAGGTGCTTCATTCCATCCAGGGTTGAAGCCCGCCAACTTGACCCCCGTCATGCTCCGACCATCACTCATCATCTTGTCCGCACTTTTTTCAGCGCACATCGCGCTCGGTGCGGCTCCAACAGCGAACGAACAATTCGTTGCTGCACGCGCTGCATTTGAAAAGGAGGATTTTCGCGCAGTCCAGCAAATCGGCGAATCACTGATCGACTCCGGTCATCTCTCGCCCCAACTCTTCCAGCTTCTGGGGCATGTGAGATATCGCCAGGGAGATCTCGGCCGCGCCGCGCTTTGGTATCATCGCGCCAGCCTGTTCCCGCCGCCTACACCGGAAACGCGGCAGAATCTCGCGCACATTCATGAACGCACCGGCAATCTGTCATTCCCGTCGAACGGCTTTCACGACCAGTTCGCCTCGCGCTTCACGCGCACCCAGTGGTTCGTGATGACTGTGATTTGTGAGTGGACGGTCGTCTTCTCATTGTTCATCGCCTTCCTCTTGTGCCGCAGCGGCTGGCTGCGCACTTCACTTTGCACGGTGGCCACTCTGGCCGTCATCGTCGGCAGCGCGGGCATGTTGGGTTGGTATTGGCATCCATCATACGAAAAGGTTCGCGACCTCGCCATCGTCACCACATCCAAGGCCAGCGCCTACACTGCGGCCAGCACCACCAGCGGCTCTGTCATTCAGCTTCCGCCCGGCAGCGAAGTCCGCAAACTCGAAGACCGGGGCGCATGGTGCTACGTGGAAATTCCGACGGACGGTGAATATCGCCGTGGCTGGGTGCAGAACGAAGCGCTCTCCCCATTCTGGCCGGCGGACAAGAAATTCGATCCGGGGTATCTGGAGTAATTTCAATGTAGTCCGCTAGTCCCTTCGCGAATTTTTCCCTGTAGCCCTACGGCTTGAAGTTTGCTTGGGCAGTTCTAAGATGCGGCCCGCATTTTTCCAACGCGCTTCACCTTCATGCCAAATTTTCGCCAGATCCTTTCCGACAAACTTCGCGAGTCCTTCGTCACCGCTGGGGTCAACATTCCTGCGGACATCAAGATTCAGGTAGCAAATGCGAGCGACCCGCGCTTTGGCGACTATCAAAGCAACGCCGCCATGATGGTCGCGAAGGCTTTGAAAACCAATCCACGCCAGCTTGCGGAGAAGCTCAAAGCCAACCTGCAACTCGACAGCCTCTGCGAGGAAGTGGAGATCGCAGGCCCCGGCTTCCTCAATTTCCGCCTCACGCGCGAAGCCTTGAGCAGCACCATCTCGTCGCTGTTCAAGGATGAGCGCATCGGCGTGCCTTTAGTGCCGCAGCCAAAACGCATCGTCGTTGATTTCAGTGCGCCGAACGTGGCCAAGCCGATGCATGTCGGTCACATCCGCAGCACGTTCATTGGTGATGCCCTTGCGCGTATCGCGCGGTTCGTCGGGCATGACGTGATCACCGACAACCACGTCGGCGACTGGGGCACGCAGTTCGGCATGATCCTCCACGGATGGAAAACACTATTGAACAAGGACGCGCTGAAGAAAGACACCATTCATGAACTCGTTCGCGTTTATCGCGAGATCAATGCCTTGACAAAAGCGGATGAATCCGTGTTGGAAACTTGCAAGCTGGAGTTGGTCAAACTCCAGAGTGGCGATGCCGAGAATCTGAAAATCTGGGGCGAATGCGTGCAGCTCACGCTCGATCAATTGCACCGTGTCTATGACAAGCTGGGCGTTTCATTCGATCATTACCTTGGCGAAAGTCATTATAATGCCGCGCTCGGTCCGTTGGTGGAAGACCTGCTGGCACAAAGCGTTGCCGTGACCAGCGAAGGCGCAGCCTGTGTGTTTTCCGATGGCATGAAGAAACCGGAGGAAGACCCCTTCCTGATTCATCGCGACGGAGCCTGGGTTCCTGTGCCGTGCATCATTCGGAAATCAGACGGCGGCTTTCTTTACTCCACAACCGATCTGGCAACCATCGAGCATCGCGTCAAGGAGTGGCAGGCCGATGAAATCTGGTATGTCGTCGGCGCGCCGCAGCAACATCACTTCCATCAGGTTTTCGAGATCGCCCGGCGCATGGGACACAGCACCCGCATGGTGCACATTGCCTTCGGCTCCATCCTTGGCCCCGAAGGAAAAATGTTCAAGACCCGCAGCGGCGACAGCGTGGGATTGCTGGAAGTCATTGATGAGTCCGTCGAACGCGCAGGCGCGATCGTGGCCGAGCGCGAATTGAGTGATGCAGAGAAAACCCAGATCGCAGAAATCATCGGCATCGCCGCCGTGAAGTATGCCGAGCTGAGCCAGCATCGACTGACCGACTACAAATTCTCATGGGACAAGATGCTTTCGCTGCACGGCAACACCGCCCCCTATCTCATCAACGCCTACGTCCGCATCCGCAGCATTTTCCGCAAGCTCGACGGATCGGTCACGTTCGATGAAAAATGCGTCATCACCGAGGACGCCGAGCGCAACCTCGCGCTCAAGCTCGCCCAGTTCGGCGAAGCCGTGCATGATGTGCTGGGCGACTTCCGCCCCAATCTGCTCGCGCAATATCTTTATGAACTCGCCGATACGTTCCATTCATTCTACGAAGCCTGCCCCGTCCTCCGCTCCGAAGGCGTGACCCGCAACACGCGCCTCGTGCTCTGCGA
>JAYVQB010000049.1:0-11446 GCA_043757085.1 Verrucomicrobiota bacterium | reverse complement strand
ATCCTCTATATCCAATACACCAACCCCGGAGCCTATCCCCCTTTGGAGCACAGCTCACAAATTCTGGCCCGGCGCAGGTGGAATGTGGAATTCTGCGGTCTCAAAGGGCGCGGAGGCACCTCACTGGAACTGCCACCAAATCCGCGAATCAACGTGCGGCAGATGAAATGGTGCGGTCCTGGTATCAAACAAAAATTTCATTATATGCTTTTCCATATCTGGGTCATCTGGCGCGCCTGGTGTTTCCGTCCCGATTGGGTTTATTGCTCGGACACGCTTTCAACGATATCCGGAATGATGATCCGTCGCTTCCTGGGCTGCCGCGTGCTTTATCATGAGCACGACTCGCCGAATCAATCTCCCGACAAGGATGACAGCCGTTTTGTCAGATTCATCCTTCAAACGCGAATAAAACTGGCGCAAATTGCCGACGCCATTGTCTTGCCTAACCAGCAGCGGCTGGATCTTCTCGTCCATGAAGCCCGGCCCATGGGCAGAACGTTCTGTGTGTGGAACTGTCCATCTTCAGATGAGGCCTCCCGTCCATCATCGCGCACCTCTGGCCCGTCGGAACCGATCCGTCTGCTCTATCATGGTTCGATTGTGCCGGACCGTTTTCCCATGATTTATCTACAAGCACTCCAGCAGTGCGGCTCAGGCGTCAGCCTGCGGCTCGTGGGCTATGAACCGCCGGGGCATGTTGGTTATACAGACGAACTTGTGAAAGAAGCGCAAAGGTCGGGCCTGGCCGAGCGATTTGAGTATCTCGGCCAAATTCCCCAGCGCAGCGAACTGATGGCCCGTTGTGCTGAGTGTGACGTGGGTCTTTCCATGTTACGCATCCATGACGGAGACATCAACATGCTCCACATGGCGGGTGCCTCGAACAAGCCCTTTGATTACCTTTCCCAAGGGCTGGCCCTGATCGTGTCCCAAGACCCCGAATGGGATCGACTCTATGTGCAAAATGGCTGCGCCGTCAGTTGCGATTCCACAAACGTCACCCGGTTGGCGGAATCCTTTGCGTGGATGCGCGATCATCGCGATGAAGTGCGCCGAATGGGAGAAACCGGCCAACTCCTTGTGCAGAGCCAGTGGAATTATGAAAGCCAATTCGCGCCTGTGGTGGAGTTTATGGAGGCATTTATTAAAAACAGCGGCTGATATTCAAAAAAAGTCAGGATTCAGCCACATCGGCAAAACTTAAAAAAATCCCAAGGAAGCAAACATCTATATATGCATTCAGCAAAAACCGTTGGAAGTTGCGCCGCCTGCTTTCAAAAAATGTATTTTTGCGAATTTTCGTGACGTCACCGCTTCTGCCCATAAGAAAATCGATTCATTTTTGATCTCTGCATCAGTCAAAGCTAGCTACTTAATCTTTGTATATGAATTGCAACATCCAGCATGCATCTGACTTGGCAGCACCAAGAGTTCGTCGTCATTTTGTATTGCTATTTTTCGTCGCGTTCCTTATTCGCACTGCCGTAGTTATTCTACAGGGAACACATTATATTCACACTGACACAAGCAGCTATTGGGAAAACGCCCAATCACTGGCTGCCACTGGGATTCTCAAGGCGATTCCCATTAAGTGGTCGGTTCAAATCGGATTTTCATGGATGCTGGCGCCATTTATTTTCTTTGGTGCGGGTCTTTCCTTCATTGGTCATATTCTAATGCCGGCAATTGGAGCGTCTGTAGCAGTCACTGCAGGCATTCTTGCCAGTCAGATGGGCAATGGCAAAGCCGGGCTTTTCGCCGGGTGGTGTTGCGCTTTGCATCCTACATTGATTAATTATTCAGCTCAAATTATCAGCGAGATGCCAACGGCATTATTATTGCTGCTGGGAGTATATTATTTGGTTAGGTCTTCACTTTGCGGTTCATTAATCAGTGGGGTTTGTTTTGGTCTGGCCTGCGCAACTCGCTCGCCTTGTTTGGGGGTCATGGCCGCAATCATGCTCGCATGTCTCATGTTGCGCCTGATCCCCTTAAAAAATTTGTTAATTGTCGGCGCTGTCGCATCTGCGATCATTATGATTTGTGTGCTGCAATTGAGCATAGCCTATAATCGATTGATTTTCCTTACACCTCAAACAAATCAACTAAACGAATCAGCACCAGTAGCCGGAGGAATGCGCTGGCTAGATTCCTCTGAAATTCAAGAAAGAGGATATTATTTACATTTTGCGCGCACTCATACAATAGACTTTTTAAAAGAACGCTCCATCAGTTGCATTAATTTCATATCTGTCTGGCCCTGCGGTGATGACAGAAGCACGCTAAAAAAGGCGGTCATCGCACTGTCTGAAGGTCCCTTTATGTTGATTGGTATGATGCTGCTTCTTGGGGGTGCCTGGCGCAAAACTCAACGCTCATTGTTATTATTGCCTGCAGCTTGGATGGGACTCTGGTTTTTTCACACCATGACTTATAGCTTGATCCGATATCGGGTCCCAGTGCTGCCGCTATTAATTGTGTTTATTTCTGTTGCATGGTCACATAATTTGCTATGCAAGCCAGACAGTCGGACCAAGCGAATGTCGGCGACTATCTAATCGCGGTCAACAATATGCGCCATATCTTGTGAGTGCAGCACCCGCAAGATATGCACCAATGACTTTCGCGTGTATAATTTTCATGAGCAATTTCTACGCACTTAAGAAATGATGGTAATGCGATATTGCCGGTTGAGGTATGCAAATCGCGCGCCTTTTTTAGTTTTAAAAATTAGGGTGTTGCCTGCAATAATCTTTTAGCCTTTGTTTACATGAACGCCTCAGGAAGTCATCTTCAAAGTCTTCATAAGATCGAACCAAAAGCCCATCGCCGGCTGGTTATCCTCGAAACGCATCCGGTGCAATACCATGCGCCGGTTTATCGTTGCCTTGCTCAAGAATGCGGGGTGGATGTAACGGTGGTTTATGGAAGTGATTTCAGCGTGCAGGGGTATCGTGACGCTGAATTTGGAGCGTCGTTTGCCTGGGACACGGATTTGCTCGGTGGAGTGGAGAACCGTTTTCTCTCGCACAAAGCAAAGGGTGGCGCAGCTGATTACCATGACGTCAGCGCCTTAGGAATGGATGGCTTGCTGACAAAACTGGCCCCCGATGCGGTGATGGCTCTGGGGTATTCCCATCCCTTTGATCGGGCGGCGCTTAACTGGGCCAAAAGGAACCGAATACCGCTTCTCTTCCGTGGTGAAACTTCTGATCTAACAAAACCCAGGAACTGGCTCAAGAGCTTGGTGCGTGATTTGATATTACGACGACTTTATTCCAGTTGCGGAGCTTTGCTTTATGTCGGCCAGCGGTCCCGCATGCACTATGAGAGACTTGGAGTGCCGGACTCAAAGCTCTTTTTTTCTCCTTACTGCGTGGATGATTCCACATTTCGCTCCTCCATGGCAGATCGTGCCGACATGCGCGAGGCAACCCGCCAACAACTCGGCATCCAACCAGACGCCATCGTAATTCTCTTTTCCGGCAAGCTCTCCTGGCGCAAAGGAGTTGACCTAATTCCTGAGGCCGTGCGTCTGTTTCCGGCAGAACTCCGAGCCAGAATTCACCTCCTCTTTCTGGGCGATGGGAAGTTACGAGGAACGATGGCCGACGTGTGCGCCAAGAATCCTTCCATAAGAGCATCATTCGCAGGTTTCCAAAACCAGTCCAACCTCAGCGCTTACTATCATGCCGCCGATCTTCTGACGCTCCCGAGCCGTGCCCACGAAACATGGGGCCTAGTGGTCAATGAGGCACTTCTCCATGGTCTGCCCTGCGTGGTGTCCGGGAGTGTAGGGTCGCAACCCGATCTCGTAATTCCGGGCCGCACCGGTGCTTGCTGTCGCAGCGATGATGCGCCAGCCCTCGCAGGAGCTCTGACGTCTGTCATTCTCCAATTGCAAAGTCAGGACTTGGCTGACGGCTGTAAGTCCCTAGTTGCAGGGTATTCTAAAAAAGCGGCCGCCGAGGGCGTAACCGCTGCTCTGGACAATCTATTCGTAACCAGAAGATAATGAAAATACTGATCGTGGGAAATCCCGGTCCCACGCATGTGGGAGGGCATTTCATTAACGCCGCAAAACATCTGGGGCACAGCGTCTCGCAGATGGACATGGTCGAAGCCTACGCCGGACCGAAATTGTTGAAATCAATCTACTGGCATCTCCTGGGTCGTCGGCCCATGAAACTCCACCAGTTCAGCAGAGCCGCCGCGGCTTTCTGTGACAGCCATAAACCCCATCTGGTTCTGACCACCGGACTCGCTCCATTGAGTGCGCCTGCCATTGATAGCATGAAGCGTTCAGGCGCCACCGTGGTGAACTACTCCACAGACGATCCCTGGAATCCAGCCCACAAGGCGCGGTGGTTCCTTGATGCACTGCCGGCGTATGATCTGGTTCTGAGCACGCGGAGGGCAAACTTGGAGGAGTTTCGTGAGGCGGGAGTGAAACGCGCGGAGTGGCTCCCTTTTGGCTATGCGCCGGACATGCATTTCCCCTTGGAACATGGACCTGTGACCGATCACGATGCAGATGTGGCCTTTTACGGCAACGTGGACGCAGATCGCATCCCGCTGCTGGAACATCTGGTGCAGGCGGGATTAAAGCTGGCACTGCATACTGCCAACCGGGTGCCGCCTTCATTGCGTCCTTCATGGCGCGGCTATGCCGACGCAGCGGCAATGCGACATCTCATGGCCCATTCTGCTGTGGCGCTGATCATCGGGCGCAAGGCGAACCGCGACGGCCATGCCATGCGTTCCTACGAAGTGCCCGCCATGCGCGGCTGCCCCATCGTGGAAGACACGCCGGAGCACCGCGAGATGTATGGCGCGGAAGGTGATGCTGTGCTCTACTTCTCCACACCAGATGAATTGGTCATAAAAATACGGCGACTTCTTAAAGCCGGATTCGAGACCCGGCAAAAGATGCGCCACGCGGCATGGGAACGGATTACGACAAACAAAAATACTTACGCCGACCGTCTTTCTGAAATAATCCTCTACTGCACCGTGTGATTAGAAGCGCTCGCATTGCCATCATCGTCCAAGGGCGCTTTCATGCCTTTGGGCTTGCACGTGCCCTTATTGACCTAGGAGCCAGGGTGGATGTCATAACTAGCTACCCAAAGTTTATCGCTGAACGCTTTGGGCTGCCTGCAGAATGTCTCACCACCTTCCCCTTGCACGGAATTTTTCATCGGTATGCCTACCGCTGGGATCTGGTGCAAAAGTTTCCAGCCCTGGAAGTTTTTCTTCACCGGAGTTTTTCCACGTGGTCATCACGGCATATTTCAATTACCGAACCGACTGTCGTTCACGCTTTTAGCGGCGTCGCACTGGAAATATTTGAGAATAGCAGGGCTTCTGGCTTCACAGGAATCAATACACTCGTGCGCGGTTCATGCCACATCCGTGATCAATATCACCTCCTAGATCAGGAGTCCCGACGCTCAGGGACTTATATCGAAAAACCAAGCACCTGGATGATTCAAAGAGAAATGAAAGAATACAGACTTGCTGATGCCATCCTTGTCTTGTCGAGCTTCGCCAGAAAAACGTTTCTCAAGCGCGGCTACGGGGAAAATAAGATTCAACTTCAGTCGCTAGGCACCAATGTGAGCCAGTTTAGACCTTCCCGAGCAGTGATTGAGGACAGACTCCGCCGGATAAGATCGGGGCATCCCCTTGAGTTCCTTTGCACCGGAACTGTCTGTCTGAGAAAAGGCATTTTGGATTTTATTGAGATCGCAAAAGCATTGCGGAGTCGTGTTCACTTCCGCTGGGTCGGAAACATTGCCACGGATGCGAAGGGGCTTGTTGAGGGAAGTCGTGATATTATCGAATTTGTGCCCCGACAAAATGAATCGGCCCTGCCTGATATTTACAATCGGGCCGACGGTTATCTGTTCCCCACCATCGAGGATGGGTTCGCCGTTGTCCTCGCCCAGGCCAGGGCTGCGTGTCTGCCCATTATCGCCAGCGAAAACTGTGCCGCACCTGACATGGTGCAGGACGGTGGCAATGGCTGGTCACTGCCGATCCGACAGCCCGAACGCTTCATCGAAAAGCTTCTCCTGTTGGATGGTGAACGGGAAACCATGGCGCGGATGGTCGAGAACTTATGGCAACAGCACGACACCCGCGACTGGCCGGATGTGGCTAATGACTTCGTCAACATCTTAGAGAATGTCAGCAACAAGAAGTATAAATTGCTTTAAGATCGACATCAGGCCACCACGCTCATCCAATGTTTACCACACCAAACAAACACGATCTCTGGATCCTCATCGGCATCTGGTTCTCTCTCAGTATTCTGCTCATTGTATTGACTTGGAGAAACAAAAGGCCGGGGGTGGGGCTGCCCCTGATTTACATCCTCGTCCTAAGTGTGAACCATGTTCCGGGGGCTATGGCTTATGCCATGGCCTACTATACGCCGACGAGCCAAATGCTGCTGGACAGTCAGGCTTCTCTGACGATGACATTTAACGGCTTCAAAATCTCTCTATTGGCCCTTCCGGGGTTGCTGGTGGGATGGCTTCTCGCCAGCCAATTCGTGAAAGACAAGGTCAGCCAGGTCGTGAGCGTGCCCACGCCCCTTCTCAGTAGGGGCCTGGCCCGATTCCTCTTCATTCTCTCTTTAGCCTTCTTTTTCTTTCTATTACCAATCATGGCTCTGGTTCCCAGCTTCGGGAGCTTGGGCACCTCAGGGGTATCCCTGTCCATGGTGGCAGTCTGCATTACGTGCTGGCAGTCGTGGCGGCACCGCGATCACAAGCGCTTGTTGGTGTGGCTGATTGGCTCATCTCTCTGCTTCCCCTTGGTTACTGTGACCCTCATGGGCTTTATCGGCTACGGCGCAGCAGCGGTCATTGTGATTCTGGTGTTCGTCTTTACCTTTTATCGCCCCCGCTGGCTGTCCGTTCTGGCCATGCTGGCAGTATTTTATTTGGGCTTGTCCCTCTATGTCAACTATATGTGGTCGCGCGACGCGATCCGGCGCTCCGTCTGGGGGCAGCAACAGTTTTCCAATCGACTTCAAGCTCTTCAGATCATGTTTTCCAATTTTAAGCTGTTCGACCCATGGAATCAAGACCACTTGGAAACCATTGATGGGCGTTTGAACCAGAACCATTTTGTGGGCATGGCTGCCCATCATATGCAGCATTCGAATACACAATATGCCCACGGGACCACCATCGCCATCGCTGCCACCGCCTGGATTCCGCGTATCTTCTGGCCCGGCAAACCCAGCACAGCAGGCAGCGGCGGACTTGTTTCACTCTACACGGGCATACAGTTTGCCAAGGGCACCAGTGTCGGTATCGGGGATGTGATGGAGTTTTACATCAACTGGGGCGCGTGGTTCGTTTTTTGTGGATTCATTGGATTGGGCTTTGCCCAGCGATGGGTTGACCTCCGAGCCTGGCGCTATCTGGCAAATGCTGATTACTGGAGCTTTGCCCGGTGGTTCTTGCCTGGGTTGGGATTAATGAATTCAGGCGCTAACACCGCCACCACCGTAGCTGCATTTGCTGCAGCTTGGGTATTTTCATTGATCCTGCACCAGCTATTTTTTGCGCGATATTATACGATTGTGCCTTTGCATGAGCGAGCAAAAATCTCCGGCCTGACTTACCGAGCAGCCAGACGTAGCGCGTAAGTTGTCGCCAATACTTTCAGGACATTGATGCCCCTACCCGACGAAAAACCGATCCATCTATGGGTGCCTGATCTTCAGGCAGCGGGAGGAATCCAGCATTTTTCACGCGCACTGTTGCAGGCGCTTGCAGAACTGATGCCAGTTTGCCCATTAAAGGTATTCAGCAAAAACGACCGCCACGCAGGATGCGCTGCGGGTGGGTTTGATCTTGATGTAAGTATGTCCATCCGCAATTATGGCCATTACCCCGTAAAGTTACGCACTGCAGCCTATGTTCTTGGCGGTTGGATGGCGGCTGCCAAGGAACGTCCAAGTTGGATTCTTTGCACCCATCCTCATTTTTCCAAGGCCTTGCGACTAATCAAGTCCACGTTAGGGATACCTTATGTGCCTGTGGTTCATGGAGTGGAAACCTGGGGACACGTTCATGGGGCACTAAGACGCGGTTTGCTGGGAGCGGATCTTATTATCGCTGTCAGTGAGTTCACTCGACAACATCTGATCCAAAAATGCGGATTCCCTCCTGAGAAGGTGGTCGTGGTTCCAAATACGTTTGACGAATCGCTTTTCTCGCCCGGCCCCAAACCCTCCCGCTTGCTCGAACGCCACCATTTGACACCGGATCAACCCGTCCTTCTCACGGTCGGCAGACTCTCCAGCACGGAACGTTACAAAGGACACGAAGAGGTTATCCGCTCTTTGCCTATCATTGCACGGCAATTGCCAACGGCCCGTTATGTCATTGTCGGCGACGGTGACGATGCGCCGCGACTGCATGCACTCGCGCGCGAGATGAACGTGGAGAGCCAGGTAATCTTTGCCGGATATGTTCCTAGGGAATATCTTCCGGACTATTACCGCCTTGCAAATATTTTTGTAATGCCGAGCACAGGTGAGGGGTTTGGCATTGTCTTTCTGGAAGCACTCGCCTCCGGTCGCCCGGTCATCTCTGCTAATGCCGATGCTTCACCGGAAGCATTGGATGGAGGTCGGCTGGGTTGGCTTGTCGATCCCGGTCGGCCAGATCAAATCGCGGAGGGCGCCCTGGCAATTCTTGAAGGCATTAAACGTCCGGAACTCTCTGATAGCGCTTGGCTGCGTTCGGAAGTAATCCGACTCTTTGGATTCAATGCCTTCAAACAACATCTGCAACGGGCGCTTAGTTCTCTTCCGGCGGCTGCCGCTTCTCTAAAATCATGTGCGGCATAGCAGGAGTAATGGATGCCAACATCGGACAGGATGACTTGGAGTCAGCCTTGAACCGAATGAAAATGGCCCTGCGACATCGTGGCCCGGATGACAACGGCACTTGGGTCTCCCTGCGCGGTGGCATTGGCCTCGCCCATACCCGGCTTTCCATTCTCGATCTAAGCGCGGCGGGCCATCAGCCCATGCAAACTCCGGACGGTCGGCTGACGATCACTTTCAATGGTGAGATATATAACTTTGTCGAACTCAGAACGGAACTTGAGGCCGATGGCGTGGTGTTCCGAACGAGCACCGACACCGAAGTTATCTTGCGTCTCTATGAGAAAGAAGGAGCGCAATGTGTCCGACGCTTGCGCGGCATGTTTGCCTTCGCGTTGTGGGACGAGCAGAATCGCACCGCCCTGCTGGCCCGTGATCCGCTGGGCATCAAGCCGCTCTATCTTCATCGCACCTCACGCACCCTCGCCTTTGCCTCGGAGCTTCGAGCGCTTTGTCAAAGCCATACATTCACACCCACGCTCTGCGTCCAAGCCGTGCAGGGTTACTTTGAAACAGGGTCAGTGCCGGAGCCGCTTACCCTCGTCAATGAAGTGGAATGTCTTGGAGCAGGCCAATTCCTTGTCTGGCATGAAGGTTCATCGACAACACAAACTTACTGGCAACCGACTTTCCCAGGGGATTTCTACGGCAATGCCCAAACGATCACGCGCGATGCCTTGCTCGACAGCGTGCGGCATCACTTTGTTAGCGATGTTCCCGTCGGAATATTTTTGAGCGGCGGCATTGACTCCACTGCGATTCTCGCTCTGGCCAATATCACCGGGCATCGCGGGTGCAGCACTTTTTCCATCGCGGTTGACGATGCCGCTGCGGACGAAAGTCTCATAGCCCGGCGAACCGCAGCCCATTTTGGGTCTAAGCATCACGAGATGCGACTGGATGCCAAGGTGGCGCAGGGTTTGTTTGCCGAGTTCCTCGATCATCTCGACCAGCCCAGCATAGACGGCCTCAACACTTACACCGTCTCGGCCTTTGCCCGGCAGCATGGCATGAAGGTCGTGCTCTCCGGTCTCGGCGGCGATGAACTCTTTGGTGGATACGCCAGTTTTCAAACGATTCCCAAGATGCTGCGTTGGCACCGGATGATGCGCTTTGTCCCTGGCATTGCCGCGCTGCTTGATCGTGGAAAATCCCGTCATCGGCGACTCGCGGATTTTCTCAGGTCGTCCGGCACCGCAGAGGATGCCTACCGCTCCTTGCGCGGAATTTTTTCCAAATCTGAAGCCACAAAGCTTACTCAATGGATCACCGGTCAAAGTAATATTCAGCATCCGCCATCCAGCATCCAACATCCGGCAACACCCGCCGATCAAATCAGCGAACTCGAACTCACACGTTACATGCGGAATCAACTGCTGCGTGATTGCGATGTCATGAGTATGGCGCACAGTCTGGAACTCCGGGTGCCGTTCGTGGATCGCACCTTGTTTGAAGCGCTCGCCAGCATACCATCGGCAGTCCGCTTATCAAAGGGCAAACGACTACTCACCGATGCTGTTCCAGAAGTGCCGGAATGGGTTGTGAATCAAAAGAAGCGCGGCTTCTTGTTTCCGTATCAGAAGTGGCTAGGAAACGAATGGGGGCAGGCTTTCAACGAGGCAACTTTGCAAAGTCCGGTGCCCACGCCTCAATGGTATCAACGATGGAGCGTGTATGTGCTGAAGCATTGCATGAAGTCATTGGGTCTATTATCATGAAAGTGCTGCACGTCATACCTTCTGTGGCGACGGCGGACGGAGGACCTGCACGTGCCGTGGTGCAGATGGTCAAGGCACTTCGTGAAAACGGCATCGACGCCGAGATTGCGACGACAGACGATGCTGGTCACGGCAATCACATGGAAGTCCCAACGGCCAGATTCGTCCAACACTTGGACTGTCCGGTGATTTTTTTTCCGCGTCAAATTGGATACTACAAGGCCAGTTTTCCCTTGGGCCACTGGCTGCGGCGGCAAGTGAGAGATTATGATCTGGTGCATATTCATGCGCTGTTCAGTTACGCATCCTGGGCTGCGAGCAGGGCCTGCCGTCTAAGTGGAGTGCCCTATCTTGTGCGACCTCTCGGTCTGTTGAATCGCTACGGCATGGAGCATCGCAGACCCTGGCTCAAGCGTCTGTCGTTCCACTTGATCGAGCGTCCGCTGCTGAATCATTGCTCGGCGATACATTATACGAGCCAGCAGGAGGCGGATGAGGCATCTCGTCTGCGCTTGCAGTCACCTTTCGCAGTCATACCGCTCGGGATTGATCTCCAGCCATTCGAAAATATGCCTGATGCCCGGGAATTTATACAACTCTGGCCAGAAGCTCAGGAGAAGCGTGTGCTGCTTTTTCTTTCCCGCATCGATGCCAAAAAAGGGTTGGATCTTTTGTTGCCCGCCTTTGCCTCCGTGCATAAAATCCACCCTGATGCCTTACTGGTGATTGCAGGCAGCGGTGATCCGGCACTGGAGGCCAAACTAAAGGACATGGCCATTGAGCTTGGAATTCAAAACGAGATTTTATGGAC
>JAYVQB010000048.1:0-2928 GCA_043757085.1 Verrucomicrobiota bacterium | reverse complement strand
TCATCAATGCCATCGTGGCCATGATGGTTCATCCACCGGAGGGCGGCTTGAAGTCGTTGCCGTTGCCGTTTATTTTTGGCATCCTTCTGGCTGCTGGTGGTGGCATCCTCGTGGCGAAGTATGCGCCGACCAATACAGGTGGCGCAGTCAAACCCGTCGCACCTTCTGGTGTGGCGAATCACTAACGATCATAATCGGGAGTCAGCGATGATTAACAAAAATCTCAAAATGACCATGCGGATTCCGCTGCCCGGCGCCGCCAAGGATTTGAGTGAGACGCAGTGGGATAAACTCCGCGCCTTGTTGGAGAAGATTTTGTATTCCGACAATTTCAACTCGCGACGGCTCCGCGAGCAAGGGATCGCCAATCAAGCTTCTGACATCACTGGTCTGGAAGATTTCATCACGCGGGTTCCGTTCACGCTGAAGGATGAGATTCTCAAGGATCATCTTGATCATCCGCCCTACGGCACGAACTTCACCGAGCCGCGCTCGCGATACACGCGCTTTGCCCAGACGACCGGCACCAGCACCGGACAAGCGCTGGCCGTGCTCGACACCCCGGCGAGCTGGGATGCGATGTTGGCTTGTTGGCGACAAGTGTATCGCGCTGCGGGAGTGAAGCCGGGAGAGACGATTTTCTTCGCATTTTCCTTCGGGCCGTTTCTCGGTTTTTGGACAGCGTTTGAAGCGGCGGCGCGCGATTGCATTGTGATTCCCGGCGGTGGATTGAGCACCAAGTCGCGCCTGGAAATGATCGCCCGATATGGTGCGACGATACTCTGCTGCACGCCGACATACGCCTTGCGCCTAGGGGAAAACATCGGCCCGCCGAGCGGTGTCGGTCTGGATCAAATCAAGATCAAGCGCGTCATCGTGGCCGGTGAGCCGGGAGGCTGTCTTCCCACTACCCGTGCCCGCATCCGTGAGTTGTGGGGTGGGGCGCAAGTCTTTGATCATCACGGGCTGACGGAGATCGGGCCGGTAAGCTATGAGGATGCGGATCATCCGGCGAGTTTGTGCGTGATGGAGGAAGCCTATCTCTCCGAGGTCATTGATCGGGCCACGGGGTTGGAAGTCATGGATGGTGAAGAAGGCGAGCTGGTGCTCACGACATTGGATCGCACGACCAATCCGCTGTTGCGCTACCGCACGGGCGACTGGGTCTGCAAGCATCTCATCAATGGACGGCTCTATCTCGAAGGCGGCGTGCTGGGGCGCACCGATGACATGGCTGTGATTCGCGGCGTGAACATTTATCCCAGCGCGATCGAGAATGTGGTGCGGCGATTTCCTGAGGTTGCCGAGTTTCAGGTGGAACAGCGCAAGGTGGACGCGATGGATGAGATCACGTTGTTGGTAGAACTCGAACCGGGTGTGGACGAAGAAGTCATCGACCGGATTCAGGACCGGCTGCGCGATACTTTTTCGTTGCGCATACCAGTGCGGTCGTCGCCCTCCGGATCGCTGCCGCGTTTTGATTTCAAAGCCAGGCGCTGGAAGAAAGTGGATGGGTGACCAGTCGGACGCTCGAAAGTTGGTGGAAGATTTACCCCCATCTGCCATCTTCGGGGCACCATCCGAATTCCCATGCCGCTCATCGAACTCAAAAATGTCTCCAAGTCCTATCGCGATCCCGGATCGGGACAGGAGGTTCCTGTTCTGCGGGGAGTTTCGCTGGTGATCGAGCCGGGGGAGTCTCTGGCCATCGTCGGGCCATCTGGTTGTGGGAAGAGCACGCTGTTAAACATCCTTGGAACCCTTGATGAGCCGGATACAGGCGAAGTGATTTTTGATGGGGAGTCAGTCCGTGGACTGAGCCCAGCCCGGCTCAGCGAACTGCGCAGCCAGAAAATAGGATTCATTTTTCAGCTCCATCATCTGCTTCCGCAATGCACCGTTCTGGAGAATGTCCTGCTGCCTACTCTCGCTCTCGGAGTTCGGCCTGATCTGAAGGCAGTTCGCGAGCGGGGGATGGAGCTGCTTAGTTCGGTCGGACTGGATCAGCGGGCGGGTTACAAGCCTGCCCAGCTTTCCGGTGGCGAGCGTCAGCGGGTGGCTGTGGTGCGGGCTTTGGTCAACTCACCCCGGCTTCTCTTGGCAGATGAGCCGACGGGATCGCTCGATGAAATTAATGCGCGAAATTTAACCGATTTGATGGTCAATTTAGTTGAAAAAATCGGCATTTCTTTGGTGCTAGTCACACATCAAGTCACACAGGCTGAAAGAATGAGCAAGTTACTCTCATTACACGATGGCCTAGTGACTTCGGAACGGAGTTTTTAGGGTATAAGACAGGTCTTTTCACGCTGAAATTATGAAATCAAGCAGTCTTGTTCTGGCCTCATTCCGCTATTATTGGCGGAGTCATCTGGGACTGCTCTTCGGCGTGTTTCTCGCCAGCACCATCCTGAGTGGAAGCTTGCTGGTAGGCGATTCTGTTCGTGCAAGTCTTCGGCGAGCGGCGGCACAGCGCTTGGGGATGGTGCAGTGCGGACTTGTTGGCGGTGATCGCTGGTTCACCGAGGAACTCGCCCGGAAGACGCACTCGACTCCGCTAATCACATTGGGCGGATCCGTTTCTGCGTTTAACAGCCAGGCGCGAGCGAACGCGGTTCAGGTGCTCGGCGTGGATTCAGGCTTCTGGAGGCTGAGTCCTAGCTCGCGCGAAATCATTCTCGAAAGAGATGCGCTAGCAGTGAACGAATCCCTCGCGCGAAAACTTGGCGTCAAGGTCGGGGACACCTTGCTGGTTCGATTGGAAAAGCCGAGTGCGATTTCACGCGATGCCCCGCTCTCTGGTGAGGCGAATCAAGATGTCACCCTGCGCCGGAAAATCGGTGCCATCATCAGCGGCGATGATTTCGGAAATTTCCAGCTTCAGGCATCGCAAAATTCACCGGACAATGTCTTTATTCCGCTGGCGGA
>JAYVQB010000047.1:0-11502 GCA_043757085.1 Verrucomicrobiota bacterium | reverse complement strand
TGCAACAACGCGTCGAAGCCTACGACCGCACCGAGATCAAGGACGGCGACACCGTGCACAGCGGCGACATGATCGAGGCTGAGCTGATCGTCGAGAGCAAGAACGACTACGAGTATCTTCTCATCGAAGACATGAAAGCCGCCGGCTTTGAGGCCGTCGATGTCCGCAGCGGCTATGTCGGCGACACATTAAACTCCTACCTCGAACTCCACGACGAACGCGCCTCATTCTTCCTCCGCGAACTGCCCTTAGGAAAGCACTCGCTCACCTATCGTCTCCGCGCCGAAGTGCCGGGAACATTCCATGCATTGCCCGCGAAAGTGAGCGCCATGTATTCGCCGGAGTTGCGCGGCAACTCCGATGAGTTGCAGGTAAAGGTGGAGGAGAAGAAGTGAACGAATGCAGTGTGGTTATCGCCTAGTCTCATAGTTGCTGCTTTGCATCACGGTGATGCTGGAGGCATCAAAGCACGCTAGATATGCCCAGATCAGTGAAGCCCACTCTGCGCCCCCCTGCACTCCGACATCTTATAAAAGCGCGTCAGGGTTTGCCGACCGCTAGTGGAGGCGCGGGCTTGGTGATCATCTCAAAGTCGTCGGTGCGGAAGGGGGTGACGGGCAGGCCGTCCATATTGGAAAGGTTGCAGTCGGGGTTATTGGCCCAGGCATAGCGCAGGGCGACGGGTTTCGTGACCTGCTCACTGCTGACTTCCACTTTATCGGGAGGGAGGACGGCACCTTTGGCGTTGTGCCAGACTTTGTCTTCTCCGCAAACGGCAAATCCAATGGCTTCATTCACGCCGAAGGGACGGAGTGCGCTGCCGAATATGTCCAGTGTGACGGTGGCCTTGTTGCCATTGAAATCGACGCTCTTGAACTCGGGGCTGCGATAAGGGAGTTGCATTCCATAGTCTTTTACCAAGGACCAGCGCACGAGCCGCGCGGCGACATCGTGCTTGTTCTTAGGGTGAATGTCCTTGCCTTCGCCGAGATCGATGATGACGGCTTGCCCGGTGTTGGGAAGTTTCAAGGTTTTCGTCTGCGACTCGCGGAGTTCGGCCCATGCGCTGTCGGCGGGCGCAGGTGTCTTCGCCTGATAATTGGCCAGCTGCACCCAGTAGAACGGGAAGTCTCCCTGATTCCATTCCTTGCGCCACTGCTCGATGAGGAACGGGAAGAGGTCGGCATATTCATGGGCGCGCGCGGCATTGCTCTCGCCCTGATACCAGATCACGCCCTTGATGCCATAGCCGTGGGTGGGGTTGACCACGCCATTGAAAATATTTCCGGGGCGCGCGTTGCCTGTGAGCCAGCCATCCGGGGCTTCCTTCACATTGGGCGCCTGTTCTGCGTTTTTCGCAGCAGCTTCCAAGGCAGCCTCATGTTTCACGGTGTTATCCATGAGCAACTTGAAGCGCGGATCTTTTTCCAGCGACTCGCGACGGATCCAGGCTTCTGCAGCAGAACCTCCCCACGCGTTGTCAATCAGGCCGACCGGCACGCCGAGTATCTGATGCAGATAACGGCCATAGAGAAAGCCGACGGCGGAGAAATTTTTGCACGCATTGACGTCGGTCGCGTCCTTCCATGTGCCGTTGAAGTCAGTCTTCATTTCCTGAGTGCCCACCTGCGGAACTTTGATGAGGCGGAGGTTCGGAAGCTTCGAGGCGGCTGCTTCGAGATCGCCATTCCAGTCGCCATTGAGCGTGAATCCCATATTCGACTGGCCAGAGCACATCCAGACCTCGCCAATGAGGACGTCCTGAATCTCGCGCTTCGTGGAGCCGTTGATCGCCATCTTCTGCGACTGGGCATTGGCGGGCATGGGATCGAGCTTCACGATCCATCGGCCATCTGCTCCGGCGTCTGCGGATTTGTTCTGGCCGGCGAACTCGACTGTGACCTTCGTGCCCGGTGTATCCCAGCCCCAGATGGGATTCGCCTGCTTCTGCTGGAGCACCATGTGATCGCCGATGATGGCGGGGATTTTTAATTCCGCCCGGAGGAATGCAGGCAGGGCGAGGGTGAGTAAAAGAGAAGCGATGATTTTGTTCATAGATTGGATGGGGATGCTGTTACGCGGAAGGAACAGAACTTTTATCGTCATGTTGAAAAACTTCACGTTTTTTTAAAAACACAAGGGTAGCGCCTCTGCCCACCAGCAACGCTTTGGCTGCGCCATAAGAAGTGAATGAGTCATTTCCGCTTGCCGTGCTGCATCAACGGCGCATTATTTACCGCGATCAATGATGTGGGGGTATAGCTCAGTTGGTAGAGCGTCTCGTTCGCAATGAGAAGGTCAGCGGTTCGAATCCGCTTACCTCCACCAAAAAATATCGCGTTTCAGCCGAAGTGAATGGAGGCTCCGCAGCCGCCGCAGTGCGCTCCACCGAAGCGGGTTTCGTGATTGGGATCAAAATCGGGGAGCCGGAAGTCGGTCATGCGTTGACGGCGCTTGCGCCACCTGAGCACGCCGATGGCGATGATGACCAGCAAGACGAGAAGCGAAACGGCAATGGACAGATAATATTTTGCCCTCTGCCACAAGCCGACAAATTTCGATGGCGCGCTGGCGATGGATTCGGTGGAGGTGACTTCTTTCATGGGCTCTGCCACCTCGATATCTTGAGGAGCCTCCTTGGGTTTGGGCTTGAGGACGGGATAGGCTCGTTCCAGCCAGAAGAGCCGGATGGAGAGCTGGGTGGCGAAGCGTTGCAATTGCTCAACTGGATCGGGTGACAGCCCGGCCTCGCGAATGCATCCGTTGATGAGGGATTCAAGATAGGCGGGAGTGGGGGCTTCCATGACGCTGCGAGTGAAGAACAATCTGGCGCGTTCGGGCGCTCCGAGGGGATAGACTGCGAGACAGGCCGATCCCTTGGCCAGCTCTCCAGAGGCCAGCTTGGAAAGATCGGCGTCCTGCGGGAGTTTCTGCCGGGCATCGAGAAGCAATATCCACGCGGTCACGCCGGCCTGCTCGGAGTGGAAGGACAGTAGTCGGGAAAGGTCTTCACTTTGCGCCTCTGAAAGCAACCCTTGCGGATCCAACAGGCGGGTGGTGCCGCCGACCTTTTCGCAGACGAGCCAGGCTTCATCAGACAACTCGGACAGAGGCTGCTCGGCGGGCGCAGGTTCCGCAGCGCGACGGGAACCAAACAGGCTGCGAGGAAGAAAGCGCAGCCACAAATCCTGGTCGCTGGTCGATGCTGCAATGCTGCCTTCAGACAATGTTGAAGCCATGGGCGGATGGATGATTTCGTCCGGATTGAAATCATCGGGCCACAAGCCTCCGCCCAAGGCCGGCGGGGCATCCGCTTCAGCCTGACGTCCCTCGATGATGATCCATTTTGGAAGCGGAAGCCCTGTATCGGGCTTGTCGTTTTCAGGCTCTGCAAAAACCTGTGACGTCAGGGCCAGACAGAGCGAAGTCATGCCGGCTCCAAGCAGGCAAAGTTGAAGCCCCCGAGGGGAGATTTTCTGAATTGTTCTCATGAATCCCGGTCAATAAAATCATCATTAAATCCGTCAGGGGCGCTTTCATTGGCAGATGTTGTTTTCTGACCTGACGAGGAAGATCGAAGGGTGCGGAATCCTGATGAACTCATAAAATCCTCCGCGGAAACTGGCGGAAGTGAATGACCCCGCCATTCTCGATGCGAGTGTTTCTTCAAAATTTTTTCGACAGCGCGCAAGACGGTCGCGATGGCCGAGACATATTCACCATGCCAGAGCGCGGTGCGCACGGAACGGAGGATTTTTGTCTGCGTTTTTGAGGGCAATATTTTCTCCAACGCATAACCCACCATCAGTCCGACATTGCGGGCAACTGGATCCAACACCAGGGCCACCGCGTGTTCATTGAGCCGGCGATGATCACTGTTGGAAAAAACGCCGCGATTGAGCAGGAGGAAGGCCAACTCGCGCACCGAGAGCTGGGGCGGCAACAATCCCAAATAAACTGTGATGAACACCTGAGGGAATCGCTCTTCAAATTCTGCGATCAGTGATTCCACCGCCTGCGCTTCATGCAGACGGAGGCAGTGCGCGTCGTCAGCAAAGGGTTTCAACTCCACTAAATCCAAGCCAAACGCCTGCATAATCGCCACCAAACTGAACCCACAATGCTCACAGGCATGAGGGCTGCGACCAGCCGCAGTGCCACAACGGGGACATTCCATAAATACAATGATGTCCGCGATTTAGATAAAAAATCAAGCTTTGTTACAGAAATGTCATTAATAAGGGGCTTTCCAACAGGAAAAAGGTGTTTACAAGCCCCCCGTTTATGCTTCACAATGAAGCCTGTCTAATATTGGCCCGTCTATTAAATTCTAATTCTCAACAAACACATTGTTATGAAACACTCACGCTTGTTCATTTTGGCCATCGCCTGCGGCATCACTGGTGCAGCATCTGCGGCTTGGAACCGTCTCCCGGTGGCAGATGATGTGCCGGTTGATCTGGCCTCCAAAAGCATCACCGGAACCAAAATCATGTCGAGCGTCGGGATCGAAAACACAAAGTCCCTGCTCGGTTCTGACTACTCTCAGTCTTCATCGGTTTCACAAGGCAAAAGTAATTTTGTCGTGCAACTGGCAAATCAACAGGTCATTAATACCATTTACTTCGTCAATGATGGCCTTGTCGGAACCGTCACCTGCGCGGGCAGCACCGACAACAAGGACTGGGTAAATTTCTCCCAGGCCAAATTGTCAGATACCAACCTCACCGGAGATGACCGCACGGTCACGATGCACTTCGCCTCCGCCCAGGCAAAATATCTCAAAATTTCCATCGAATCCACCAAGCAGGGAAGCATCCGCAGCTTGAGCATTTATGGCGCGAGCACTTCCAAGGATTTCAAACTGGAATCCACCGGTGAAGACTCGTCCGACGGCGGTGACAGCGTGAATCTCAACTTCAGCGCTGCTGGTGGACGTCCGGTTTACGCCTTCCCCACTCCGACCAATCTTGGTGAACTGAACTATCTGCAGAATGTCTTCCGTTTTTCCAACTCCAACTCCAAGTTCTGCACCATTGTTTTCGATCTGGCGTCGGTTCGCAGCGTCAAGGAATTCACATCGTCCTATACCAAGAAGCCCATTCGCCTTGAGGTTTTTGTCTTCGACAAACTCCCCGAAAAGACTGACTGGCGCGGCAAGCTCACGCTTGATCCCTCCATTTTCGACACCATCAAACCGCTGGTGACTGGCGAAGACGCCCTTGGGGTCGGACACATCAAGGTGGCTCCCTCAAAAACGATTTCCACCCAGTATATTGCCCTGCGTTATGAGGTGAACTACAACCGGAATGCCACCGCTGCTGCGTTCACTCAAAGAATGAAGAATGTGGCCGTGATGCTGCTGGGCCCCAGCGGCGCGGTTCTTGATCACTTCGGTCTGCTACCTGAAGTCAGGGAGGTGGCGGGCAATGACAATTCTATGACGATTCTTCCGACAATCAACTCGCCCTCCAACCTGAAACAAACCAACAACAGCGGGAACAATGGCCAGGCAAACAACAAGAAGGGAAACAACCAACAAAGCGACCATCAGGAAAGTAACCAAAACGGTGGGAACGGCGGTGGCTTCTACGGTGGTGGCAACGGCGGTGGCGGTGGTGGTGGCGGTGGCGGTGGAAACGGAAATGGCGGTGGAGTTCCCAACCAATCCAACTAATAGAGCTCGTTTTTGGGTCAATATTTTCATATGGCCGCAGCAAAAATTCGCTGCGGCCTTTTTATTTGAATTCATGGATCCGAAAGAAAGCCTGACAGGAAAATCAAACCGATTTGATGCCAGGTATTGACCGATTTAGTCAAAAACGGCATAGTAACGCCTTTAATCACATGCTTTCGCACTTCTCCTCACTCGGAGCCGACCGGTCTGCCTTTCCGTATTGCATCGGACGAGCTTCGCTATTTTTGATAGCAGCTTGGGGGATGGCTGGGAATACCCTTGCCCAATCGTCGCTCGAAAAGGTTGATACCCAGCAAAAGCCAATCATCCACCACAACAGCCTGGGCATGAACTTCAGGGAAGTTCCCGGCACTCCAGTATTGCTTTCGATCTATGAAACGCGGGTAGCAGACTGGGCCGCATTCTTGAGTGCAACAAAATATGATTGGGCATTCAAAACGCACTTCACGCAAGAGCCTGATCATCCAGTTGTAAACACCAACGTCCAAGATGCCATTACTTTCTGCACCTGGCTCACGGAAAAAGAACGATCCGAGGGCACCATTACCCCGCTCCAGTCTTACCGACTGCCCACCAACAAAGAATGGGACGCCGCCGTTGGGCTGGCCTCGGGGCGCGTCAGTTCTCGTGATTTGACGCAGAAAGTGGCTGATGAACAAAGTTTCCCCTGGGGCGTGGAATGGCCCCCACCGCCAACTGCGGGCAACTTTAATTTCACCGAAATTACCGGGAAAGAAGACGGTTATGTTTACACTGCACCAGTGGGACATTTCGCGCCCAACGCTGATGGATTTTATGACCTCGCCGGAAACGCCTGGGAATGGGCCCGGGATCAGCAAGTGGGGGCTGATGTCACCGGCACTTTGCGCGGAGGATCCTGGATGTATTTCCGCAAGGAATGCCTGCTCTCCAGTTATCGCTATCGCGTCTCCACCGATCTTCGCGCGGCCAGCATTGGCTTTCGGTGCGTCTTTGAAGATAAGCACCGCACATCCGCCTTTCTCGCAGGCGAGCAAAAGACCACGGAATATCTCGAAAAACAGCGGCGTGAAAAGCTCCTGTCCCGTCCCGACGTCAGCGCCGAAGACATCGCCAAATTGCGCGAACAACTCTCCGCCAAGAAGGATGTCGCGACCAAGGAGCGCAGTCTGCCCGACCTGAAGAATCTCAAACCAGCGCAAGCGGGCAAAACTTTCCTCAATTCCCTGGGCATGACCTTCCGTCCTGCCGGCACCGATAACGTTCTGTTCTGCGAGACCGAAACCCGTTTGGAAGACTACGATGTTTATCTTCTGGAGACCAAGCGCAAATGGGATCGTAAGCCCACCTTCGCCATGAAGCCAAACCATCCCTTGCTAAATGTAACCTGGCAGGAAAGCCGGGAGTTCTGTGAATGGCTCACCGAACGTGATCGCAAAAACAAAATCATTCCCGACACTGCCCGCTACCGCCTGCCCAGCGACGCCGAATGGAGCGCCGCAGTTGGTCTGACCAACGAAAAAGGAACCAACCCGCAGGAAAAGAACATGGGCAACAAGGCGGATTTCCCCTGGGGCAAAGAATGGCCACCACCAATCATCAGCGCAAACCTGAACACGGCGCGCATGGAAGGATATCAAGACAGTTACTCCTACACCGCGCCAGTTGGCTCCTTCTCTCCCAACTCCTACCATTTGTTCGACCTAGCAGGCAACGTCGCCGAATGGTGCGAAGACGTGTGGCCCGATTTGTCTGGCGAACGCGTGGTGCGGGGCGGCTCTTGGCTGAGCTTTGCACGGGACTCCCTGCTCAGTTCTGCGCGCCAGCACCTGCCTGAATCTGCCATCAAAACAGACATCGGATTCCGCTGTGTTCTGGAACTGCCTTCGCCCTAGACTGCATCCGAAAGATTTTTCTCCATGCAATCTGAGTCCACCACGACCAATCCCCCGCAGACTCCGGCTCCCAAGCCCGGTCAGCATGGTTTGGTCTCCAGGCAGATGCAAAAAAAGCGGAGGAAATACATTTATGCCCTGATCTTGTTGACCCTTTTTGCGTTGTCGTCACTCGTCATACTGGGGCCAAAAGCCTATCGCTGGTGGCAACGACGTGACACGGTTGGCATGACCGCCAAGGCCAGTGTCCTGTTGCGCAAGGGCAACCCGGAGGGAGCCATGAAACTTCTCGCCTCCGCATATCGTGGTGCGCCCAATCATCCGGAAGTTCTTCGGCTTCTCGGCCGCACCCTTGACCAAGTTCAAGCCGAACCCAGCCGCTGCATTTTCTTTTGGCACCGCTTGCTGGAGCTGGGTGTGGCCACGGCGCAAGACCGGGGAGCTTTGGGCGCCGCCCTTCTCCGCGCCGGTCGCTCCAAAGATGCGCGCGACATTCTGAACGATTTCTCTCCCGAGGAGCGCACGCAGCGCCGGGCTTTGGAGCTTGAGGCCCTGTTACTGCGATATGACGGACGCTTACTAGAGGCTGATCAGACACTGCGCCGGGCCTACGAATCTGAACCTACGGATCCCGAATGCCGATTGAAGCTCGCCATGATCGATCTCACCGATCCCTTCCCTGAAGTCCAGGAGCGCGCCATGAACACCATCTGGGAAGTCGCCCGCACTGACAGCAGCGCTTCGCTCAACGCCATGCAAACGCTCGCGACCCAGCCCAAGCTCACCGCACCTCAGGCAGCAGAACTGCGCGAGCGCATCGCCAAAGCACCCGATGCCAGCGAGAGCCAGCGCTATGATGTGCTCAGCAGTTATCTCCGTGTGCTGCCCCTTGGAAAAGACGAGGTCATTGACGAGGAAACCGACCGGCAGAGGGGACTACCAGCGGAGCAAACCATCGACTTCCTTCGATGGCTTGCAAAAAATGAAGAGAATCAACGCGTCCTGTCCCTGCTGCCCAAAGAGGCGGCCATGCGCAACGGCAACCTCTTCCTCATTTACGCCCACTCCCTCGGAGCTCTCGAACGCTGGACCGATTTGCGCAAAATGTTGAGCGCAGTCCCCGGACCGCCGATCAGCCCCATCGAGATCGATCTCATCAAAGCCCGATGCGCGCGCGCGACCGGAGAATCCGCCACCGTTACGCGGTCTCATCTTCAGGAGGCGCAGAAGCGCATCCCGCCCAATGCCGATCCCATGGTCTTCATGCGTGTCGGAAACACGGCGGATGAGCTCGGCTTCAGCGACGTCGCTCTCGATGTCTTCAATGCCCTTTCAACGCGGCCACAGTTCAAGCTCTCCGTCCTCGACCGCGTCTTGCAACTTCATTACCGGCAGCACAACCTCCAGGCCATGCTCGAGTGCATCGCCCGCTTTTTGGAAGAACGCCCGGGGCAGTCGCCCTATTTTGAAACCATGATTTACCTCAAGCTGCTGGAGGCCAGAGAAATTGAATCCGTGGCCAATCAGGCGGATACGCTCGCCAAACCTGGCTGTGCCGTTCTCCCCATTATCCAGCTTGTGCAGGCACTCGCCGCGTATCGCTATGGCGATTTGGAAGGCGCCCTCCGGGCAGCAGAAACCATCTCCCTGGAAAAACTGACCGCCGGACAGCGTGCCGTGCTGGCAGGCATTTACCACGCCTGTGGCAAAACCGCCCGTGGTTATCAGATCGCCGAAAAAATCAGTCAGGACATTCTACTTCCTGAAGAAGCCCGCTTTCTGAGAAGCGCGCTCTGAAGACAGTGGCGGTGAGGGAGGGATTCGAACCCTCGGTAGCCTTTCGACTACGCATCTTTAGCAAAGATGTGCTTTCGACCACTCAGCCACCTCACCATGATGCGCACGCGTCGAAACGTGCGCGAGCTTGCGCCACCGTGCTGCACCCGTCAAGTGCGGATACACCTTCCCGGAGATTTCCTTCATCTCACGCTGGTGCAAAGTTCACTGCAAGACAGAATCAATGATCTCATTGATCCTCACTTTCCACTGACTGACATTAAAATTGTCCAGCAGAAATTTTCTGCCTGTGCGCCCCATTCCCAAACGGTATTCAGTGGGCAGTGTTTCCATGCAGAGCACATCACTGATCAGGGATTCCACCTTGCCCGGCTCATGCAGGATGCCAGTGATGCCATGCAGAATCGTTTCCGTCAGTCCGCCGGATGCGGCGGCGAGCACGGGCTTGGAGTAGTCGTAGGCCTCGCATGTCACCAGCCCCAGCGGTTCCCACCAGACGGAGGGCACCAACAGGGCGCGGCAATTGCTGATGACATCGCGCTTGGCCTGACCCATGAGCATTCCGCAATATTTAATATGCGAATTTTTCGCCGCCGCCTCGCGCACTATGCCTTCCAGCGGCCCCTCTCCCGCAATCCAAAGCTCTGGCGTGCGCGCACCAAGACTGCTTGAAATTTTTTCCCAGGCCAGGAGCAGCATCTCCACACCCTTTTCATTCACCAGCCGGCTGAGGAACAGATAGTAATTTCCGTCCGTCACAGGCGGCGGTTCCGGCATCGGCACCCAGGCATGACGCAAGCCATGAACTTTATTCTTTGGCAACCCCGCCTCGATAAAATGATCCCGCATGAACTCGGAGACGCAGACCCAGGCCTTGACCGAATCCAGCCAATGGGAACGAAGCAGGAGCTTCATGGCGATGGCCATGATGGCTGATTTAGCGACAGACTGCTGCCATACGCCGTGGCAGACCTCCGGCCAGAAGTTTCCGCGCAATGGTTCCGTGATCACCCTGCCCTTGGCATACAGCGTGCCCGCCACGCTAAACGGACGGTAATTGTGCGCATACTGCAAGACCGGCACACCCATGCGCAAAGCTCCGTGATAGAGCGATGGCGAGCCGACGGGAAAGACGTTGTGAAACAGAGCAAGGTCAGGCTTGTGCTCCGCGACAGCACGCTCGAATCGGCGCCTGCTCTCAGGGTTATAGATCGTTCGCCAAGCCTGGCTGAACGTCGATGGAGCACCTTCCCCCACCCATTCGCGACTGTCCAGCGGCAGCCGGATGACCTCGTGATCCTCCTCCAGCAGCCGGTGAATTTTTTCCACTGAATTTTCCTCCCCGCCGTAGAGGAGGTAGCGATTGAAGACTTTGAGAATGCGACGGCGCGGCATTGATACTAACACGGGAAGTTGAAGCACCGATAAACGCAGATAGACACAGATGATATGACATTTCATTAATAATCGGGACAGAAGCCAAAATCGTTGCTTGCATTTTTTAAGTGCATAGGGGTAGTTACATCACGCTCATGATTTACCCCTCACTCGAACAAAATTCAGTCGCGTAGCCGCAGCGCGTGGGCAGAGCCATCCGCTGCTCGCCCCTCTCTTGGCCGCAGTTTTCGTCATCGGGCTTCTCATCGTTCCTTTCGTTAATAGCGCAGGCACAGCCGACATCCCGATCTTCGATCCCGGCCAATACACCGCCGAAAAACTCGCCAACATCACCCTGAACGACGGCATCCCCGATGTTTGGAAGACTTGGTATGGCTTGAGCACCACTGATCCCTCCGTGTCCAATGCCGACTACACCGGCTCCGGCATCATGAACCGGGAGAAGTATCTATGGAACATCTACCCGCTCGCGCCCGCCGATCCGCCGCCAGCGCCCGCAGCCAAACCAATGACATCTCCATCGTCCTCTCGATCGGAATCTGGTGGTTCCTCAATGGTGATGACGCCGAGCAGAAAGCCCACGCAGTGCGCTTCGGCATTTTCGTCGGCCTTTGGGCGCCGACGTTGCTGATCCTATCGAACCGATTCGACCGCTATGCTGACAAGGTGCAGCCCCTCCCGGGCCTTGATATCAAGGACGATGACGAAGATCAATCTTAGCGGGTTTGAAATACC